>JBDTFI010000528.1:0-4857 GCA_039938035.1 Acetobacteraceae bacterium
GGCAACAACGCCTCGGACCTGCGGGCGAAGACGCCGGACGAGCGCGACGACCTGCTGGTCGCGCTTCGCAAGGAGCAGTTCAACATGCGCTTCCAGCGCGCCACCGGCCAGGCGGAGGGCACCGCGCGCATCCGCCGGGTGCGGCGTGACATCGCGCGGCTGAAGACGATCATGGGCGAGCGCGTACGCGCGGCCCTGAAGGAGGGCTCGAATGCCTAAGCGCATTCTCACCCCTTGGCTGAAGGAGAGTTCGAATGCCTAAGCGCATTCTCACTGGGCGCATCACGAGCGATAAGATGGACAAGACCGTGACGGTGCTTGTCGAGCGTCGCGTGATGCACCCGCTGTACAAGAAATTCATTCGGCGCTCGAAGAAATACGCCGCGCACGACGAGGCTAACGCCTGCAAGGTCGGCGACATGGTGCGTATCGAGGAGTGCCGCCCGCTCAGCAAGCGCAAGACCTGGCTGGTGATCGAGCGCAATGGCGCGCGGATGGCCGCGGCCGACGCGCCGGCTCCGGCTGAAGGAGCCTCGGCATGATCCAGTCGGAATCCAATCTCGACGTCGCCGACAACTCCGGTGCGCGCCGCGTGCAGTGCATCAAGGTGCTCGGCGGGTCGAAGCGCAAGACGGCCTCGGTCGGGGACGTGATCGTGGTCTCCGTCAAGGAGGCGATTCCGCGCGGCAAGGTGAAGAAGGGCGACGTGCATCAGGCGGTGATCGTGCGGACCTCGTTTCCGGTGCGCCGTCCGGACGGCAGCGCGATCCGCTTCGATCGCAACGCCGCCGTGCTCATCAACAAGCAGCTGGAGCCGATCGGCACCCGCATATTCGGCCCCGTGGTGCGCGAACTGCGCGCGCGGAAGTTCATGAAGATCATCTCCCTCGCGCCGGAGGTGATCTGATGGCCGCGCGTATCCGCAGGGGCGACACGGTCGAGGTCATCAGCGGGTCGAGCAAGGGCATTCGCGGCGAGGTGCTGCGCGTGTTCCCAGGCGCCGAACGCGCGCTGGTCGCGGGCGTGAACATGGCGACCAAGCACAAGAAGCCGCAGGGCATGGGTCAACCGGGCGGCATCGTGCGCGAGGAAGCGACGATCCACCTGTCGAACGTGATGCTGGTCGATCCCAAGAGCGAGAAGCGGACCAAGGTCGGCTTCCGCGTGCTGGAGGATGGCCGGAAGGCGCGGGTGGCGAAGGCCACCGGCCAGGTAGTCGAGGGCTGAGATGAGCGGCACGAAGTCGAAGGGCGGCGCCAAGGGTAAGGCGGCCGGTGGCAAATCGGGCGGCAAGGGCAAGGCCCCGGCCAAGGGCGGCGCCAACAAGGGGGCGGCGGGCCGGGCTGGTGCCTCGGTTGCCGCAAGAGGCGGAACGCCGGCGAAGGGGCAGCCGAAGGAAGGTGCCCCAGCGCGCGCCGGGGCGGAGATCGCGACGGTCGAGCAGGCGGCCGCCTCGCCTGCCGAGGCGCCGCGCCTGCTGCGGCGCTATCGCGAGGAAGTCGCCGCCAAGCTGCGCGAGGAGTTCGGCTACACCAATCCGATGCAGGTGCCCCGGCTCGAGAAGATCGTGATCAACATGGGCGTGGGCGAGGCGACCGCGGATTCGAAGACGCTGGACGCCGCCGTAGCCGAACTTGCCGCGATCAGCGGTCAACGCCCGGTGAAGACGCTGGCGAAGAAGGCGATCGCCGGCTTCAAGATCCGCAAGGGATTGCCGATCGGCTGCAAGGTGACGCTGCGCAAGGCGCGGATGTACGAATTCCTCGACCGCCTCGTCACCATCGCCTTGCCGCGCGTGCGCGACTTCCGTGGCATCGTCGCCGGCAAGGGCTTTGATGGGCGGGGCAATTTCGCCATGGGAATGCGCGAGCAGATCGTCTTCCCGGAGATCAACTACGATCGGGTGGACGCGGTGCGCGGCATGGACATCGTGTTCGTGACGACCGCCAGGACCGATGCCGAGGCGAAGGCGCTGCTGAAGTCCTTCGATATTCCGTTTGCAAGCTGAGTTGGAAAACCGTCAGGACTCCCCTGACAGGTTCCGGAGGTAGAGAAACAGGATGGCCAAGACGTCGCAGGTCAACCGCAACAAGATGCGCATCCGCATGGCGGCGCGTGACAAGAAGAAGCGCGCGGAGCTGAAGTCGATCACGATGGATCGCACCTTGCCGGTGGAGGATCGCTTCAACGCGACCATCAAGCTGGCCGAGTTGCCGCGCAACGGCGCGCGGGTGCGCGTGCGGCTGCGTTGCGAGCTGACCGGCCGCTCGCGCGGCAACTACCGCAAGTTCAAGCTGTGCCGCATCGCGCTTCGCGACCTGGCCTCGCAGGGGCAGATCCCCGGCATGGTCAAGGCGAGCTGGTAGGAGCGCCCGGAATGTCGATGTCCGATCCGCTGGGCGACATGCTCACCCGTATCCGCAACGCGCAGCACGCGCGTCATTCGTCCTGCATCGCGCCCGCCTCGAAGCTGCGCGCCAATGTTCTTGATGTGCTGAAGCGCGAAGGCTACATCCGCGGCTTCTCGTCCGAGGAGGTGCGGCCGGGTATCGCCAACCTCCGCATCGAACTGAAGTACACGGAAGGCGAGCCGGTCATCAAGGAGATCCACCGCGTCTCCAAGCCGGGCCGGCGTGTGTATTCGAAGATCAAGGAGCTGCCGCGCTTCTACGCCGGACTGGGCGTGTCGATCCTGTCCACCCCGCGCGGCGTCATGAGCGATGCCGAGGCCCGCGCCGCCAATGTCGGCGGCGAAGTCCTGTTCCGCGTGTTCTAAGGAGCCTTGGATGTCACGCGTAGGCAAGTATCCGGTCGAGATTCCCCAGGGCGTGCAGGTCTCCCTCGTGGGCCATCTGCTCACCGCCAGGGGCAAGCTCGGCGAGGCGCGGCTGGCCCTGACAGAGCACGTCGAGGCAACCGTCGGCGACAACAAGGTCAGTATCGCCCCGCGCGGGTCCGAGCAGCAGGCGCGGATGATGTGGGGTACCACGCGCGCGCAGGTCGCCAATATGCTGCGTGGCGTCTCCGCCGGGTTCACCCGGTCCATGGAGATCCAGGGAACCGGCTACCGCGCCGCCGTGCAGGGCAAGAACCTGGTGATGAACCTGGGCTTCTCGCACGACGTGGTGTACCCGATCCCCGAGGGCATCAAGATCACCTGTGAACGGCCGACCGCGGTGAAAGTCGAGGGCGTGGACAAGCGCCTGGTCGGCCAGGTCGCCGCCGAGATCCGCGGTTGGCGACCGCCCGAGCCGTACAAGGGCAAGGGCGTGCGCTACACCGACGAGGTTGTTCGTCGCAAGGAAGGCAAGAAGAAGTAGCATGAGCGGAGTTCAGGAACTGCGGGACCGCCGGCGCGAGCGCCTGCGTTACCAGTTGCGCCGGAAGGCCGGCGGACGCGCGCGCCTGTCGGTGTTCCGCTCGTCCAAGCACATCTACGCCCAGGTGATCGACGATGCGGGCGGGCGCACGATGGCGGCCGCGTCCTCGCTCGACAAGGCGCTGCGCGACGGCCTGAAGACCGGCGCCGACAAGGACGCCGCCACGGCGGTCGGCAAGCTGCTCGCCGAGCGGGCGCTGGCGGCCGGGGTGAAGGAAGTCGTGTTCGACCGCGGCTCCTATCTGTATCACGGCCGCGTCAAGGCGCTGGCCGAGGCCGCCCGCGAAGGCGGGCTGGCATTCTGAGGATCTGAGCGATGGCACGCGAAGCAAGAGACGGCGGGCGCCGGCGCGACCGCGACGAGCCCGATGACGGCATCGTCGACAAGCTCGTCACCATCAACCGCGTCGCCAAGGTGGTGAAGGGCGGACGCCGGTTCGCCTTCGCCGCCCTGGTCGTGGTGGGCGACAAGAAGGGCCGGGTCGGCTACGGCGCCGGCAAGGCGCGCGAGGTGCCCGAGGCGATCCGCAAGGCGACGGAGCGCGCCAAGAAGACGATGATAAGGGTGCCGATGAAGGAAGGTCGCACCCTCCATCATGACATCGAGGGCAATTTCGGCGCCGGCCGGGTCTTGCTGCGTTCCGCGACCGCCGGCACCGGCATCATCGCCGGCGGGCCGTTGCGCGCGGTGTTCGAGAGCCTGGGTATCCACGACGTGGTCGCCAAGTCGCTCGGCAGCCGCAACTCGCACAACATGGTCAAGGCGACGTTCGCCGCGCTGAACCAATGCGTCTCCCCCCGCCTTGTCGCCAACAGGCGCGGCAAGAAGGTATCCGATATCCTCGGTCCGCGCCGCGACAATGCGCCGCAGCCAGAGGCGGAGACCGGCGTCAATGGCTGAGGACAAGAAGCGCATCCGGGTGACGCAGACGGCTTCGCCGGCGGGACGCAAACCCGGTCAGCGGGAGACGCTGATCGGCCTCGGTCTCAACAAGATGCGGCGCACCAGCGAGCTTGAGGACACGCAATCGGTGCGCGGGATGGTCCGCAAGGTAGCCCACCTGATCAAGGTGGAGGATGTGCAGTCATGAAGCTCAATGAGTTGCGGGACCGGGCGGGCGCGCGCCACAAATCCAAGCGTCTCGGACGCGGCATCGGCTCGGGCAAGGGCAAGACGTCCGGCAAGGGCGTGAAGGGCCAGTTGGCGCGCACGGGCGTCGCCATCAACGGGTTCGAGGGCGGCCAGTTGCCGATCTATCGTCGGCTGCCCAAGCGTGGGTTTTTCAACCATTTCCGCAAGGAATACGCGCCGGTGAACCTGGGCGCGCTGGAGAAGGCGATCGTCGCCGGACGCCTTGATGCCGCCCAGCCGATCACCGAGGATACGCTGCGCGCCGCCGGCATGATGCGCGGCGGCAAGAAGGTCGCCGGGGTGCGCCTGCTCGCCAAGGGGGCGATCACGCGGGCGATCACCATCA
>JBDTFI010000529.1:0-9533 GCA_039938035.1 Acetobacteraceae bacterium
CCAGCTCGCGGCTTCATGAAACCAGCACTGCGCACCGCCGAACTGCGAGGTGTCGTGCAAAAAAGTTGCCGGCGCCACAAGGCCAACATCGTTCGTATTCTCAACTGCCGTCGCGACCTTCGTGTCATCTAGCCAGACGTCAACGCCGACACCGGGCGTGTGCCGCAAGACAATGGAGTGAGTATGCCTGCGCTCAATCGTGCTGACGAGAACGATTTGGGCTGGGCCGGGAAACAATATCAACCGGCCCGGCGACGTCCCACTGTCGGCTTGCAGTATAGGTTGGGACCCGGAGCCGATCAGCGTGATGGGGTTGAGATCTCTGCCTGAGTTTTGCCGCGAGTTCGGGCGAGACCACACCAGCAGGCGCGTCCACCCGGTCGCGGCACTAAAGCTCAACGGGGGGCCCTGGAACCCGAGGTCCGGATCAAGTGCCGGTGCAAGCGTGCCGGCGGCGGCCGCTATTCTACCGACGCCTCCCAGCAGTGCGTCGAGGCGGGGGGTCGCCAGAGGCGGCCCTAAAGGCGCGGAGTGGCTGAAGGGTGTAATCGCCTGTCCGTTGCCGGACTTATCCAGGATGCTGCCGACTGCTTCGTTCCAGCCACTGAGTGGTTAGCCCGTTTGATCTGACATTCCTGCCCAGGTCCCAGCATCCCACCACCCGGACAGAGACGGAATTGCGGTCGGGAGGGCCGCGGTCGGCCCGGGTGGAGGGGTGATTGTAGTCGGAAGGCTGCGCCACAACCCTCGCCGCCCACCGCCGGTACTCATTACGATACCGGAGGCCACCAAAGCCACGCTCATTCAGCTCACCGTAAAGCTGGTCAAGCAGGCCGTAAGCGCGCTACCGTCAGTGCCTTCACACCAAACATAGTAGGTTCCCGCAGTGGTGGGGGTCGCAACATAAGCACCCCAGAGGTCACTATTGACGAGCGTGCCCGCCACCCAGTTTACAGGAGACGTAGTGCTCGAGTGTGACAGACCGAATTGTACAGGGGCGGCGGGCGGATTAACGTGGACGTTCACGCCAATCGAGCCGGCGCCCACACTATAACTACTGGCGGGGTTCAAATTCCAGGTGATCGATGTTACAGCACTGCTCGCGGAGGCAGTGCTACTTGTAACTGGCGCGGACGGAATTCCCGAACCAGACGCATTCAGCGCTTCGACCTGGAACATGTAAGCGGTGGCGGGGGTGAGGCCGGTTATTGCCGCACTCAACCCTGCGATCCCTGTGGCGAAAGTGGACCACGTCGAGGTCCCCGCAAGAGCGAACTGCACAGTGTAGCCACTTGCCGCACCTCCAGTCTGCGGCGGCGACCAAATGACGCTCACTTCATTGGCCGTTACAACCGTCACCGACACACCCATAACCTGCCCGGGGACAGCCAGGCCTGCTGCCGTGGTTAACGTGAGAATCGTCGAGGTCACCCCCACACCGGACGCGTTGATGGCCGTCACAGTGACGTCGTACTGAGTAGACGGCGAGACGCCGCTGATTGTACAGGTAGTGGAAGCACCCGTCTGAAGCACGCTCGCCCACGTTGTGGTTCCCGTTAACCTATACTGCACGCTGTAACTTGTCGCTTCTCCGCCGGTGACAGGGGCGGACCAGGTCAGCGTCATGCTGCTGGTCGTTACTGACGGACTTGTGAGATTGGTCACCTCCCCGGGCACAGGGTCCGGCACGACCGTCGTGCCGGAAACAATTCCCGCAAAGACGACGTCGCCACCGGAGTATGTGGCGCCTCGCACCAAGGCCATCTGCAAGGGCGGGAGCACCGATTGCCCCGTCGACGTCGTGATACCCGGTCCGAATACGACACTCCCGACGCTAACATTGAGCACTTCGCAACAGAACCCGCTGCCCATGTTGACAAAGGCGGGACTTAGCGTAATCGGCTGGCTGCATACCAGGATGCGGCCATTATGAACGGTACCATCGAGGGTCGTACTGGTGGAAAGCTCGACCACCGGCAGCTTATAAGTTGGGAGTTTCGCGTCCGCCCAACCCCAGATCGAAGCAAAAGTCTGTCGCACCAACGTGCTGCTACCCTGAGACACCCAAAACGTATCGGTGTCACCTGCCGGCAGTGCCGGCGCAGCCTGATCGATTGTCTCACCGTCGAGCAGATTGGCGTACGAAATTGCCGCAGCGGACCCATTTTGGCTAACTGCGACAAGATCCCCCGACCCGAGCGACGACGCGAGCGGCAAGCTTTCGAGATTAAGCGTCGCATTCGAAGCGCCGGTTCCGAGCCAACCTTGAAGCGTCGTCAGAGAAAGAAGCTTCGGTGCACCGTTACTGGCGAGGACAATCTGGTCTGTGCCCGAAGTGGCCGTCGCCACAGGAAAAGTGGCGTGGTCCGCCCCTGTCGCGACGAGGCTACCTGCCTCCAGTCCGAGCCCCGTACTAACGACGACGGGTTCCGGCCCACCCGGGCCGAGGCTGATCCTTCCGAGTAACGCCCCGGTCGGCGCCAAGATCGCGGGCTGCATACCAGACAGGAGCGTACCAACGCTAATCGCGTTTGTAACTCCAGCTTGACTGACTGGCAGCTCGTCAGCTGGTGCGACGGAGATTGCTGGAGGTAGTTGCTGAATAGTTGGCATACGGAGCTTCCGACCGCCTCAGTTATGGGATTTTTCAGGCTTGGACAGGCGTGCCGGATAGAACCGATACCCATTGGCCCGCTGCGGTTCCCCACACTAGGAGCCCCGAGCCAGCCCCCGGCGCTTCCGCAGGCTTTCGTCCGTTCGTTGCATAAGCAATCGCACCAGCAGAAGGGAGCGGGAGTGCCGCAACAGTGTGTTGCGGTACAACAACAACTCCGCCGCTTATCGTCGCGCCGCTTTCCGCCAGAAACGGGCCTGCAACGGCGAGTGGCCCACCCGCCGTGATGCCACTGGTGACGGTTAGCGTAGTACCCACGAAACCGCCTGCCGCACTGACCACACCGGAGGCAGCGAGAGGCCCGCTGATAGTTGCCGAGCTGGACTGCAATGACCCGCCAACGGTCAGCGTCCCGCTATACGCCGCGGTCGACCCGATGAGGCCACCCACCACGGTCAGCATTCCACCGCATTGCAACGAGCCGGTCGTGGTGATTGGACCGGTAAAGCTCGCTGCGGCACCGGTGAGGGGGCCGGTTAGCGAGCCCCCAGTTCTAGGCAAAGCGGTTTCGGTCTGGGCGTCGACGTATTGCTTGGTGGCTGCCTGAAGCGCGCTTGCTGGATCGGCGGCCAGATCTAAGGGCCCTGTCAATACCCCGCCTGCCTTCGACAGGCTCGCAGCTGCGAAGTCGGACAGTCTTTGGCTGCCGCCTCCGACCGAGATAGTCATCGCAGACGCGTCGATTCCGCTAACACCTCCGAGCCCGCTTGCGAACTGTATGTAACTGACGGCAGAGTTGGTCCCGTTTTGCGAGAGTGGGACCAGGTCCCCGGCAGCGGGAATCACACCGGCAGGAAGTTGCGCCACTTGGAACGGTGTCGCCAGCCCCGACAAAGTGCCTCCGCTAAGCACAAGATTAGCGCCCACGCTTAAGTCCTCGGGGCCGCCCGAGCCGGCGCTGGAACGTCCAAGAAGCGTGCCGGTGGCAAGTGCTAATGCCGGCTGCAATCCCGCCACAAGCTGAGCGCGTGTCACCTTTCGCGCTATACCATTTTGGCTAGAGACAAGGGTGTCGGTATCCGATGCCGCTGTTGCGGGCGCCAGTTCATCGATAGTTGGCATGTCAGCGGGCTCCGGGATGCGGCTTGCCAATGGGATCGGCGAGCGGCGTCTCGGCTTGCGAGTGCGGCCGCGCGCAATTGACCGAAATCAGGCGGTGACTACTGGATTTCCGTTCTGGTCGGTGATGATGACCCCTGCGTTAGTTTCAAGCGCGTTGGAGGGAATTGGTGGTTGCGAAAGCAATAGAACAGGAAGGAGAACGCTTCGCTGGATCGTGCGTCCGTTAATTGTGCCAATCCCGATCGTCACGGTGTAAATCGTCGAAGGTTGGCCGCCTGAAAGCCAAAGCACGGCAACGGAGCCGTCTGCGACCGCGCTCGCGAGCACAAGGTCTCCAGGGCCATCCGGGGATATGGAGACGTCCAGGGTCGAGATCGCGTCGCCGTCGTTACCGGTGAGGGCCGGTGAGATGTCGAACTCGTAGTCCAGAACGTCCACAGGATCCTTTGTAGGCCAATTCAGCGGAGGTGGCGCGACGGCGGCGGAGCCGCGCGGCACAGGGACGAACGCATCTAGGACGACACAGCGCGCGTTACTGGGCTTCCATACATGCGAGGCCGGGGTTGGGGTCATCTCGGCTCCGGTATCTCGAGGAATTCAGCCTGCCTTAGCGAGAGCGGCGACGCGTTGCATGAGGCTCGTCATCTCCGCCTGGAGTTGGACCAGTGGGGTCGCCACTGGCGCGACGGCGGGTGCGGGCGCATGGAACTGTACGCCATCGTAGAACCACCCGGCGTGAACTTTGGGAGAGTCGGTGACATCAATCCATACAAGCAGAGGGTGGAAAAGCTCACCGATGCTTCGATCGGTGGTGATCGTTTCGGTCACCATGCCATCTTGAAGACGTACGTGAGTCCGCATTTTCCCTCACCACCTAACCACGACATAGCCGCCCGCACCGGCGCCACCGTTGAATGGAGTTACTCCGCTGGAACCCGTTCCAGCGCCAGAAGCGCCTCCTCCCGGAAAGATACCGGCGTTTCCCGTCGTTCCGCTGGTTTGCATTCCACCCATTGGAGCGGCACCGCCGAGACCTCCGACACTGAGATAGCCGATCTGACCCGACGAGCCTGTCAGGTTAGCGTCGCCTCCTATGCCGCTTCCACCTGGGATTGCGCCATTCTGGGGGTTGGTGGTGCTCGCTGAGCCGTTCAGGAGGCCACCCGTCGCACTGACGAAGCCGCCGAAGCTGGAGGTTTGGCCTGAACCCGCACTGGCCCCTGTCGTGCTACCGGCGGCCCCTCCTACCCCGACCGTAACCGCGACGATTTGACCGGGGATCAAGCCGACGATGCGTTTGCGCGCATATCCCCCACCCGAACCACCCCCGCTCGCGACGGAGCTAGTGGAGGCAAACGAACCGGATCCGGCGCCCCAGACTTCGACTTCGACGCGCGTCACGCCAGCGGGCACGACGAAGTTGCCCGAGGCGGGGAACGCCTGCACCCCGGCGCCGAACCCGGGTGAAATTTGCGGACGCTTCCAGTTGAGGAAGGGAGCTCCCGGAAGAACCAAGATGTTCGACACGGCAATCGCCGCTTGGCCGAAGTTGACGGTGATCGTGTACAGCCCCACCCACCCGCTATCGACCGGCGGGGTGGACTGACTGCCGGTGTTTGCTGGGGTACCTGCCTTCAGCTGCAGCTGCACGCGCTGCAAACGCTGAGTATTTTGTGTTACCCCAGTGTTGTTGGGTCCGCTGAAAGGCTGCGGCGGGTTGGCTGCATTATAGTACGGTAGCACGATGGGCGTGGCATCACTCTCGATGAAGGTTGCTTCGATAAGATAGTTTGTAGACTGTCCCGATGTGGTTGGTGCGACGAGAGTAAACGAGATCGGCTCCAGATTGATGCCCATCTTAACCAGAGGATCGGTTGGATCGGCTGGCAGCGAACCGAATGCCGAAGGATCCACGACCGCGAGTTGAGTGATGCTGCCGGGGGCGACGTTGACAGTGAGCGAAGCTGGTGTCGTCGGCGTGCAGGCGAGACCGTCGACGACGGTGGTAGTTCCCAACGCGGCCTGAGCAAGAAAACCAAGCCCAATCATTGTGTTACGGTTTACGGCAAGCAAGTCCGTATCAAGCGGGATGCCGCCTGGATAAACTAGATTTCTGTCCATTGAAGCCCTCGACTTCCGGGAGATCAGTTGCTAATACGTGTCCACGCTACTGTGGCCACCGGCATCACCGAGGCCACTGCGGAGAAGATGTCCGAGTCCGTCACCACCGCCCGGGTCATGGTGAGGTCGCCGTATTCAATCGCGCCAATGCCATAGCCACCGGCCGATGTGGACCATCCCGCGACGATGGCAATGCCAGATCCACTCGGGCGATAGGCAGTAACAAAGCACTGAAACGGCAGTGCCAGACTGCCCCAGCCGCCAGCAGTCCCATACGCGAGTCCGGTGACGAATTCTCCTGGGCCGCCCCAGCCGCCAGTGTCGAAAGGACGCGCTGGTTCAAAGATCGTGGGCTGGCGTCCCGTGAGATCGCTCAACGCCGACGCGACGGAGGCACGGGTCCCGCGTGAGCGCAGTATCTCGCGACGAAGGCGGGCGCTGAAAGCTGCGTCACTCTGACCGGCGCGGATAATACCGCCGCCGAAGAAATCCTGCGCGGCGATATCGAGCCAGATGTCCGACACGGTCGCGAGGCGGGTTTGGATAAGCACGTACCGTAGGAGGCCATAGGCCCAGGACCAGCCGAACGCCAGCCCATTGAGAAGCGAGTCAAGCACCGGCGTGCTATCGGGAAACCATCCTGAAGGAAGCGTAGCCTTGAGCCGCCCGACGATATCCTGCTGATCTCCCACCACGTCAGCTCACCGTAACGGAGGACGTCTTGATAACGCTCGTCGGGGCTGGAATTAAGTCCGCAGTTGCTCCATTGATCTGTATGTCTGTCACGTTCGAGACTAGAGGATCCGCCGCGTAGGCAACTTGTGCCAGCCGTGTTAGCGGAAGCGACGCGCCTATCGGCAGAGCGTCGATGAAGGCGCTAAGCGCGGTCGCGACATTGGCCGAAACGGTCGGACTGACCGCGCCCACACCCACACTAACCGAAAGCTCCACAGACACAAGGATCACGGTTGGTGGTTGCACAGCAAAGGTCGAACCGACCGGGCGTACTGCCTCGATCGATGATTGGGCAGCCGTGAGAAGTGCATTGGAGGGATTGCCCGAGCCATCGTCCACTGTCACAACGAAGCTACCCATCATCGGGATTCCAGCGCTGTTAAGGTTTTCCTGCAAAGTATACTGTAAGCCCTGTTGAATGCTCGCGACTGCATAACCGATGGCCGTGGGAGTCGCCCTAGAGCGGCTCTGGATGAAGATCTGAAAGCGAGCGCGGAGTGCCTCGTCCGATTCGGCATCTAGCCCGTTGGCAAACCCATCCGGGTTCGTCACGGCATCAATACCGGGGATCGCGGTCGCAAGCAGTGCGATGGCGGCGGGTTGGACGTTCCCAGCCGAACCCGCGGCCTGCGCCGATACCGGGACAGCAACCGAGGCCACACCCGCGGCGGCGACATAACCCCCCACACTTGAGCTCCATGCGGGATTTGTGGCATCCGTTACAACCGCAAAGGTCTGTTGGCCGTCGCTAGTCCGAACAAGTGCTCCGGGCGGGATCACGGCCTGGCCGCTGGCGGTAAAGCGCAAGAATGTCACGTTCCCGCTGGCGGCGACCGCCGGCAGCCGCATGAGCGTGAAGTCCGCCACCCAGGTGTCGAGGTCCGCTCCGGCGCTGGTGGCGGCGCGAGTGCTTTGTAGCACCTGCAGAATAAGCCACTGCAACCACAAAGCTATTGAGGCATTCGCCTCAAGAATGGCGCGGACTGTCGAGCCTACGGTAAGGTCCAACACCTGCGAAGCCGCCGATTGCACGCCGGCCGCCATGTTCTGAACAAGCGTCGTGAACGACTGAAGCGAGAGCTGCATGACTACACTCCCACGGAAAACGACAGCGCCTGTGTTTGCCCGCTTGGTGCGTCCACATAGCGAATATGGACATACACCGTGCCGGAAGCGCCGTCCGGCGAAACTTGGACGTCAATCACTGGCTCGGGCGTACGCGCGACTGAAGCTTCCTTAAATATCTGACTGCGTATCAGCGCGCGGATAGTCACCGCGTTGCCGGGCCGGCCGATGAATCGCGCCAAACCGGCACCATAGGTGAGTTGCCAGATGTAATCGCCCAGGTTGGTCAGGAGGCGGCGCAGCACGCGCTGCTGCCCAAGCTCGACACCAGAGGCGGTTGCGAGATCTCCCGTGGACCCAGTTATGAGATCCGCCCCCCACTGATGCGAAAGGTCTGGCATCGGTCAATCCTGCGGTGTGGGAACGTTTGTGATGTCGCCATGACTGTCGGTGTGAACGTGGACGTTGTAGTGATCACGCAAGGCGGCCAAGGAGCCGTGGCTATCGACAACGTCACCGCCGGCATGAATGTCGCCCGTGACCACAAGGGTTCCGGAGATGGAAACCGGGCCATTCATATGGATCGTTCCATCGTTGGTAAGCTTCAGGAATGAGCCTGATGCGTGGACGAGCCAGAATTCGCCGAGCGGCGCGGCGGGCGGCGGCTGCGAAAGTGAAAACGCGCGTCCCGCCACAATACCGTGCTCGGAGTCGCCCTCCTGCGCCAAAACCAAGACCTGATCGCCGGATGATGGAGGACAGGACATTCCCCACCCGGCGCCCGTCCATGGCGACAACACGGGCAGCCACCCTGTCAAAACGCCTTCCGGCTGGAGTAGGACGCGCGCGGTGCCATTCGCGGGATCAACCGAGGTCACGACGCCAAAGCGCGGCTGGGCCTGCGCCTGATCGAGGGCCACCGCGTGTGCCTTCACCGCATTTAGGAAGCGATCCATTAATCCTCCGGTCCGGTACCGGCGTCGTCGGCTGGCACTGTGGTCTCGGTGCGGGGAGACGTGTTTTTCGCCCGGATCCGCTGAATGAACCCACCCCTGGGGGTAATCGATCTTTCGATCAGGTCGACAAAGTAAGTCTGGTCGAAATCAGTTCCCGTACCGGAAAGGGCAATTTGGCTGCGCGGCGTAAGGAGAAGTTCACCAGGAAGTGTCGCTTCGATCACTCTTTCGTGCCGCGTCAGCTCGGCCAGCCTGCGCTGCGCCAGTTGAAGCGCCTGATCGGGCGTCAGGTTCGGCCTCACAAGAATGTATTTCTGGGGCTTTTGTGCGCCGTACCCGGCCCCCCCAGAAGGTCGACTATTGGCCGCTTTGGTAGTCTGAGTGAACGCATTCTTTTGGCGGGAATTCCAGCTTTTTACTGTCACCTCGATGTCACGCGCCAATGTTAACGAGCGGTGGAGCCGGAGCTCCAAGAGATCCGCAGGTTGGAGCATGCGTAGATCAGGCGCCTGCAACGCCGGTTGAAAAAACAGCGTGGTCCCCTGAACGAAGACATCGAAGCCTTCCTGCCGGGCCAGGAACACCAGTTGATCCCACTCGGTGATTGCCCGACTGAACAGCCCCAGCGTGACCCGGTCGTGCTCGTTCTGGTAGTAACGGCCGATCGGGGTGGTGGTCGGCGTAACCGTCGGGGTCAATCCGTGGCGCTGCGCTATAAGGCTAGCTATCTCGCTCGATGTCCGATTGGCAAAGGCTTCCTGCGAGCGCGTCTCAATCAGGGCGGCGGTCAGATCCCTACCCTCGATGCATACCGATGCCGAGACAGGGTCGATCGTCACGCTGTCAACGAGTCCTTGTATAAGGCTTTGAAAGCTGGTGCCATCGACACTAAACCTTACCTGATTACACATCTTGCTCAG
>JBDTFI010000530.1:0-8825 GCA_039938035.1 Acetobacteraceae bacterium
CCGTACCCGACCGGCCGGCGGTGACGGAGGAAGGTAAAAAATCCTGTTCGGGCAGACGGCAATGCGCGCCTCCTGAACGATGCGCCGGGCTTTCGCCGCGATCCTTCAGGTCGCGACAGCGGCCGGCTTGGTCGGGATGCTCACGGAACCGGGGCCGTTCTGATGAAGCCGGAAAACAAGGACCAACTCGCGAAGGTGCTCGGCTATCACGTCCTGTTCGGCCGCCTGACGACCAAGGACCTGACCGCCGAGAAATCCGCCGCGACCGCGACCATCGGGCAGCCTATCATCCTGGAGAAGAAGGGGGGGGGCGCCGTCATGGCAAAAGACGCCAGGATCACGCAGCCCGACATCGCCGCCGATAACGGCGCCGTTCAGGTCATCGACAAGGTCCTGATCCCCGCCAAGCCCGTCCAGCCGAAGACATGAAACCGGGCGCTGGAGCGTGTATCGAGACGGTTGGCTCGGCCGTGACGCGCTGCGGACTCGCGTTGATATTCCCGTGGTTCGGGGCGATGAAGTTCACGAGCTACGAGGCGTCGGGTATCGAGCAGCTCGTGGCGCATAGTCCGCTGGTCGGTTGGTGGCCTGCCCTGCTCGGGCTACGGGGCACCAGCGACATGCTCGGCGTGTTCGAGAGCGCCACCGGCGTGTTGTTGCTGGCCGGGCTTTTGGTCATGTCGGCGATCGGCGGCGCGATGGGCGTCGTCACGTTTCTGACCACATTGTCCTTTTGCTTAACGACGCCGGGCGTTGGCGAGTTGCTGGCGGGTGGCTTTCCGGCGATATCCGGCGATGTCGGACATTTCCTGCTCAAGGACGCCGCCCTGCTCGGCATCTCGATCTGGTTGGCGGGGGAAGCCCTGGTCGCGACGAGATTCTCTCCCGCGCTCGGCCAAGGCGCGGGCCATTTTGTCAGACCCTGACACCGCGATGAGCCGCAAACATCGGTTTGATTGATCGGCGGCATTGGGCAGAGGCGTTCTTTGCCCTGAGATTTGGTTGGGCATGAAGGAACAGGGCGCATGATGCTGACCCGCCGGGGCGCCGCGCGCGGGATCGCGCTCGCCCCGATCCTGTTGGCCGGCTCGGCGAGGGCCGGCGAAAGCAGCGCGACCAACGTGATTGTCTATTGCGATCCGGCGCCGCGCCGGACGATGGAGGGTGTGGGCCGGGTGTTCACCGCCCAAACCGGCGCGCGGGTCAACGTGTTCTGTGCGGCGCCGTGGATGATGCTGGCCCAGATCGAGCACATCTCCCAGAACGACGTGCTCATCAGCGGAACGGCGGCCCTCGACGAGGCCGCAGAGCGCAAGCTGATCAAAGCCGAGAGCCGCATTCCGCTTGGCCATGACAGGCTCGTCCTCGCCGCCCGGATCGGAGCGGCGAGCACGCCACGCACCGGCAACGACGCGATCCGGGCGCTGATCGGCGTCGGCCCGCTCGCGGTCCCGGATGCCACGTCGCTCACCACGATCGACGCCGCCGGCGCGCTCGCCGGGATCGGGTTGTCGCCGCCCTACGACTTCCGGACCCAGGGCGCCGCCGACGAGGCTGATGTTGCCTTTCTGGTCGCCAGCGGCGCCGCTTCGTTGGGCTTGCTGTATCGAACGGCGGCGCGCGCCGACCCACGTCTGACCGAGGCTGCGGTGCTGCCCGACGGCGCGACGGGCGACTATGAGGCCGCTATCAGCGTCATCACCCGCCGTCCGAACGCCACATGGTTCATGGACTTTCTGCGGACGAAGGAAGCGCGCGCGCGATTGAGCGCGGCCGGGCTGGCATGAGCGCGGCGGCCGAGCACCTGGAGGAGCAACGTCAGCCGCTGACCCGCCGGCTGTCGCACTGGCTCATGGCGTTTGCCATCCTGGTGCTGATCGGCAGCGGTTGGGGCATCTACAACGCCTCGCCGATCTTCTTCTTTCGCTTCCCGAACTGGCTGGCACTCGGCGACGACGTCGATGTGGCGCTGGCCTGGCACAACGACCCCGGCGTCGCATCCGCGATCGCCTGGCACTTCGCGGCTATCTGGCTGCTGGGGGTCGGTTTCGTTGCGTTCCTGCTGCAAGGATTGCTGTCGGGACATTTCTGGCGCAAGTACCTGCCGGTGACGCCGCGCGACTTCTTGCGCGACTTCCTCGCCGCCGCGACGTTCCGCCTCAAGCATCACCTGGGCGAGTACAACGCAGTACAGAAGGCGTTGTATCTCGGCGTTCTGCTTGCGGTGGCGCTCCAGATCCTCTCGGGGCTTGCCATCTGGAAGCCGGTGCAGCTTGCCGGCCTGACCTGGCTGCTCGGTGGTTTTCAATCGGCGCGGATCGTGCATTTCCTTCTCATGTCGGGGATCGCGTTGTTCGTGCTTGTGCATGTCGCTCTCGCCCTGCTGGTCCCGAAGACCATGGTTGCGATGGTGACCGGACGCGCCACCGCGCGATCGCACGAGAGGTAGTCTTATGGAGAAAGCCGAGATCGCGTCCCTGCTGCGCGACATCGAGCGTCGCTACGCGCTTCGCCAGACCCTCAGCCTCGGTGCCCTGACCCTGCTCACCGGCTGCGACGTCACCTACAACGATCCCGTGCAAGGCGTGCTCGGCGCTTTCTCGCGATGGAACGACAGGGTCCAGGCGGCGTTGTTCAATCCGTCGAAGCTGGCGCCGACTTTCGCGGAGAACCAGGCCGTCAAGGACTTTCGCTACAATGCCTGGTACGGCAAGGAGAAGGCGCCGGTGCTCGATTCCGGCTCCTACAAGCTCGAACTCGCCGGCCTGATCGGCGACAAGCGGCCGTGGAGCGTGGATCGGCTCCACACCTTGCCGCAGCAGACGCAAATCACGCGCCATGTGTGCGTCGAGGGGTGGAGCATGATCGGCAAGTGGACCGGCGCGTCGCTTCGGGTTTTCCTGGAGCGCGTGGGCGCCGACACCACGGCGAAATATGTCGGGTTCGCCTGCGCCGACGGCTACTACGAGGGCATGGACATGGCCACCGCGCTGCACCCGCAGACGATCATGGCGTTCAAGCTGTCCGACCAGGTTCTGCCCACCGAGTACGGCTATCCGTTCAAGATGCTGGTGCCGACCAAACTCGGCTTCAAGGGTCCGAAATGGGTTACCGCCCTCTATGTCTCCAACAATCAGCCGCGCGGGTTCTGGACCGACCGGGGTTACAACTGGTTCAGCGGAAGCTGATGGCGGCCGGCCGATGTGCCATCGCCGTCATGGCCAAGGCACCCAGGCCGGGGCTGTCGAAGACGCGGCTGGTGCCCCCGCTCGATCCCGCCGGCGCGGCGGCGCTCAGCGCGGCGTTCCTGCGCGACATTACCGAGAACATCGCCGATGCCGGTCTCGTCGGCTGCGTCGCCTACGCGCCGGCCGGGGAGGCGGTGTTGTTCGACGGCGTCCTGGCGCGTGGCACGACGCTGCTGCTGGCCGATGGCAGCCCGCCCATGCCGCCGCGCGTCCACGGGTTCGGCCGATCGCTGCTGCACGCGTTGCAAGCCGCGCTCGCGGACCATGCCAGCGCCTGCCTGCTGAACTCCGATAGTCCGACCTTGCCGACCGCGCTGCTGCGCCGCGCCGCCGATGTGCTGGCCGCGCCGGGCGACCGCGTGGTGCTCGGCCCGGCCGACGACGGCGGCTACTATCTGATCGGCGCCGGCACCGCGCACGCGCATCTGTTCGAGGACATCGACTGGAGCACCGATCGCGTCGCCGAGCAGACCCGCGATCGGACGCGCGCCCTGGGGCTTGAGCTGGTGGAACTGCCCAGCTGGTACGACGTGGACGACCGCGCCTCGTTGTCGCGATTGCTGGCCAATCTGGAGGTACCGCCGGGCGGCGCGCTGACGCCCTACCCGGCGCCGGCGACGATGGCCTGCGTGCGCCGGCTTGGCCTGGCGGCGCACGCATGAGGCGGCTCGCGTTGTTCGGCGCGGCCCTGATCGCGCTGACCCTGGTCGGCCTCTCACTGCATCGACCGGGCGCCATCACGCTGCCCTCGCTTCGCGTGACGCAGGTTTTCGTCGGGCTGATGGGGGTGGCCGGAACGGTCTACATGCTGGCGGTGCGCGAGGTTCTGCGCCGCGCGCTGCCGCGGTCGGCCGTGTGGCTGGTGCTCGCGGTCGCGCTCGTGCTGCGGCTGACGGTTCTGTTCGTCCCGCCGTTCCTGTCGAGCGATGTGTTCCGCTACGTCTGGGACGGTAAGGTCCAGGCGGCGGGCATCAATCCGTATCTCTACATTCCCGCCGATCCCGCTTTGGCGGGGCTGCGCGATGCGTCGATCTATCCGCATATCGGGCGCTTTGACACCGCCCCGACGATCTATCCGCCGGCGGCGCAGATCGTGTTCGCGATGGTCGCGCGCGTCAGCCCGACGGTGCTCGCGATGAAGACCGCGATGGTGCTGGCCGAATTTGTCGCGATGGCGGCAATGCTGGCGCTGCTCGACGCCGCGCGCCTGTCGCGGGCGCGGCTGCTGATCTATGCGTGGAATCCGCTCGCCCTCTGGGCCTTCGCCGGCAACGGCCATGTCGATGCGCTGGCCATCGGGTTCATCGGCCTCGCGCTGTTGGCGCGGGCGCGGCTGCGCGACGGATGGACGGGCGCGTTGCTGGGCGCGGCGATCCTGGTGAAGTTCCTGCCGGGGGCGATCGCACCGGCGCTGTGGCGGCGGGGCGACTGGCGAATGCCCGTCGCCTGCGTCGCGGTGATCGCCAGCCTTTACGCCGTGTATCTCGGGGCCGGGTGGCATGTACTCGGCTATCTGCCCGGGTACGCCGCCGAGGAGGGTATCGAGCAAGGCAGCGGCTTCTGGCTGCTGGCCGGCGTCGGGGAGATGACGCGGATCACGCCCTCGATGACGGCGGCCTACGTCGCGCTGGGGTTGTGCTTCCTCGGCGCGCTCGCCCTTTGGGTCGGCTTCCGCGCGCCCGACGAGGATGCCGACATCGTGCGCGTCGCCGAGGGCGCCGCGATCCTTGGGGGCGCGGCGATGCTCGTGCTTAGCCCGCACTACCCTTGGTATTTCGCCTGGCTCGCGTTGCCGTGTTGCCTCGCGCCGCTGCGCAGCGTCGTCTACCTTTCTGTCGCCGCATTGCTGCTCTATCTCAACCCGCTCGACGAGCGGTTCCTCTGGGCCTCGATTCTCTACGTCCCGGCGATCATCCTCGCCGTGCTGGACGTGCGGCGACGCTGGCCGCGACGCGCTGGCACGCCGATGCTTGAAAGGAGCGCCTGATGTCGGTCCCGACCACCCCGGACCCGCGGCGGTATTTCGAGGCTGTCGGCGCGGCGCGCACGGCCGAGGCCAATTCGCCGCCGATCTGCCTGTATCTGGAAGTCACCAACCGCTGCAACCTGCTGTGCGAAACCTGTCCGCGCACCTTCGAGGAGCTGGAGCCGCCGGCCGACATGAGCTGGGAGCTGTTCACCCGCATCGTCGATCAGGTGCCCGATGTCGCGCGTGTCGTGCTGCACGGCGTCGGCGAGCCGATGCTGGTGAAGGATCTCCCCCGCATGATCCGCTACCTGAAGGAGCGCGGCGTCTATGTGCTGTTCAACACCAACGGCACTTTGCTCTCGCCAAGGAAGTTCGAGTGGCTGGTGGAATCCGGCCTCGACGAGTTGCGGGTGTCGATCGACGCGGCCGACGGGCCGACGTACAAACAAGTGCGTGGCAAGGATTTCTTCCACCGCATCGTCCGCGACGTCGGCAAGTTCAGTCTCTATATGCGCGAGCGCGGGCTCCAACACCCGCGCGTGTCGCTGTGGCTGACCGGGCTGAAGGAGACGGTGGAGCAATTGCCGGCGTTCGTGCGCCTCGCGGCGTCGATGGGCGTGACCGAGGTGCATCTGCAGCGGCTGGTCTACGATGAGACGGGCTACGGGATGGCGCGGCCCGACAGTTCCTTGTTCGAGAGCACATGGGCCAGCGATCAGGCGTTCATCGATGCGTCACAGGCGATCGGGGCGGAGCTTGGGGTGACCTTGGACGCCTCGGGCGCCACCGAGCCCGGCCTGAGCCTCAAGCGCCAACAGGACGACAAGCCGTGGTCGGCGTGCCGGCGCCCGTGGTCGCTGATGTATTTCACCGCGCACGGCCGCGCGCTCCCATGCTGCATCGCTCCGTTCTCGGCGCGCGGTTACGACAGCTACACGCTGGGCGACGCGACGCAGCAGACGCTGCGCGAGATTTGGAACGGCGCCGCCTATAAGGATTTCCGCGCCGATCTGCTGGGCGACGCGCCGCCCAAACCGTGCCAGGGCTGCGGGCTCCGCTGGAGCCTGTAGGTGGCGCGCGTCGTAGCGGTGATCCCGGTGCTGAACGAAGCCGGCGCCATCGGCGTGACGATCGCCGCCTTGCCGCGCGATGTCGTCGATCATGTGATCGTCGTCGACGGCGGCAGCACCGACGCGACCGTGGCCGAAGCCGAAGCACTCGGCGCCGAGGTGTTGATCGAGCGCCGCGCCGGCTACGGACGCGCCTGCGCGCTCGGTGCTTCGCGAGCGCGCGAGCTTGGCGCGGAAATCGTGCTGTTCCTCGACGGCGACGGCGCCGATCCGGCCGAGGAGGCAGGACGGATCGTTGCGCCGGTGCTATCCGATGGGGCCGATTTCGTGCTCGCCACCCGCCACGCGAAACCCGAAGCGGGCAGCCTGGGGTTTCATCAGGTGCTCGCTGGACGCCTGATCGGGCGCGCCGTCGCTCTACTCTACGGCACGCGCTACACCGACATGTCGGCGTTCCGCGCGATCCGGGTGGATCGCCTGGCGGCACTCGGGATGCAGGAGACGACCTACGGGTGGAACCTGGAGATGCAGATGCGCGCCGCCCATGCGCGATTGCGAATTCTGGAGGTGGCGCTGCCGTACCGAAGGCGGGTCGCTGGGCAGTCGAAGGTCGCCGGCAATCTGCGGGGCACAGTGTCGGCGGGACGACGGATACTGGGGACTTTGGCGCGAGTTGCCTGGACGCTACGATCAACCCCGTAAGTGCATATTCCTACGCTACCATCGCCTCCGCCTTCGTGCGATCCACCTCCTCCAAGCGCGCCGGCTGCCAGTCCGGCTTGCGATCCTTGTCCACCACCATCGCCCGCACGCCCTCGATGAACTCGTGGCCCGCCGTAACCGTGCGGGTGGCGCGGAGTTCGGCGTCCAGGCACGCGGGAAGCGTCCGTTCCGCACCATCGCGCAGCAGGCGAAGCGACCACACGAGCGCGCTGGGCGACATCGCGCGCAGGGTCTTCGCGGTGTCGCGGGCGAAGTCGCCGCCATCGGCGTCAAGGCGCGCCATGATCTCGGGCACGGTCGAGGCGCCGAAGGTGTGATCGATCAGCGCCCGATGCGGGGCGAGCGAGAAAGGCGGCAGCGGCACCGCATGAACGGCGAGCGTCGCCGCACCATCGCGCACCAGATCGGCGGCCAACCCCGCCATGTCCGCACGCGCCACGAAGTGCGTCGCCAGGCCGGCATGGACCGCGTCGGCACCCTCCATGCGCGCGCCGGTCAACGCCAGATAGGTACCGAGGAAACCAGGCAGGCGCGGCAGGATGTAGGTCGCGCCGATGTCGGGAAAGAACCCGATCCCCGTCTCGGGCATGGCGAACAGCGCGTGCTCGCTGGCGACGCGCGCGGTGCCGTGAACGGAAACCCCGATGCCGCCGCCCATGCAGATGCCGTCGATCAGCGCGACATAGGGCTTCGGATAGGTCGCGATGGTCAGGTTCAGCGCGTATTCCTCGGCGAAGAACGCCTCGATCCCGTCGGTGTGCCCATCAAGGCGCATCTGACGGATCGCGCGGATGTCGCCGCCGGCGCAGAACGCGCGCTCACCCTCGCCCTCGATCAGCACGGCATGGACCGCCGGGTCGTCGCGCCACTCCGCCAACGCCGCGGCGATCGCGCGGATCATGGCGAGATCGAGCGCATTGAGCGCCTTGGGTCGATTGAGCCGGATGCGTCCCACGCGCCCATCCTGGACCGCGATCACGCTTTGATCCTGCATTCCGCCGTTCCGCGTCACTTTTCCCCCCCATCGAGCCTGCCGTGCGTTGCCCATGCCGCGCCCGGATTGTAGCGTCAACCGAATGTCAGATTCCCCGGCCACTTTCCAATGCCCCCGCGCGCGCTGATCGCCGCCGCCCTGCTGGTGGCGGCGATGATGCCGGCGGACGCACGCGATCTGTCGGTCATGCTCCGCTCGCCCGGGCTGCTCGCGCCGTGGCAATCGGTCTTCATCAGCCCGTTCAGTCAGGCAACCTCCATCCCGGTCGCTCCGGGAGTCTGGTCAGGCGGTATCGCCGCCCTGACCCAACAGAAGGCGCCTGACGTTTCCTGGGACCTTGTCATGGTGAACGCCGAGGAATTGGCGGCGGGCTGCGCCTCGGGCCTGTTCGAAAAGCTCGACTGGACGCAGATCGGCGGCCGCGAGCACTACCTGCCGATCGCGGTGTCGGACTGCGGGGTGGGGGCGCTCCTGGATGACACCGTACTCGCCTGGGACCGCGACAAGTACCCGGGTAGTCCCACCTGGGGTGATTTCTGGGACGTTACGAAATTTCCGGGCAAACGCGGGCTTCGCAAGGGCGCGCGCGGCAATCTGGAGATCGCCCTGATGGCTGACGGCGTGGCGCCCGCGGACGTGTACAAGGTGCTATCCACGCCGGAGGGGGTGGACCGCGCCTTCCGCAAACTCGACCAGCTCCGCCCCTTTCTCGTCTGGTGGAACACGCCGGAGGAGGCGAGCCATATCCTCGCATCCGGCGACGTGCTGATGACCAGCGCCCCCAGCGCCGCGATCATCGCGACCGGCCGGGCGACACACCG
>JBDTFI010000531.1:0-6137 GCA_039938035.1 Acetobacteraceae bacterium
CCGCCGCATTGTTCGGCAGCCTCTGAGGGATGGCGGTCCGCACGCTCGACGGAGTGGACGTCGCCGGGAAGCGGGTGCTGCTGCGGGCCGACCTGAACGTGCCGGTGAAGGACGGCAAGATCACCGATCTGACGCGCATCGAGCGTCTGTCGCCGACGATCAGGGAGCTGTCGGACAAGGGCGCCAAGGTCATCGTGTGCAGCCATTTCGGCCGGCCCAACGGCAAGCGGGTGGCGGAGATGTCGCTCGGGCCGGTGGCCAAGGCGCTGGGCGAGGTGCTCGGCAGGCGGGTGCGCTTCGCCGAGGACTGCATCGGCTTGCCGGCGCAGCAGGCGGTGGAACGGATGGCCGACGGCGACGTGCTAGTGCTGGAGAACACCCGCTTTCACCCTGGGGAAGAGACGAACGATCCGGCGTTCGCCGCCAAGCTGGCGAAGCTCGGCGATCTTTATGTGAACGACGCGTTTTCGGTGGCGCATCGGGCGCACGCGAGCACCGAAGGGGTGGCGCATCTGCTGCCCGCCTATGCCGGGCGGCTGATGCAGGCGGAGCTGGCGGCGCTGGATGCGGCGCTGGGCGACCCGGTGCATCCGGTGATGGCGATCGTCGGCGGGGCCAAGGTGTCCACCAAGCTCGAATTGCTCGGCAATCTGCTCGGCAAGGTAGACGTGCTGGTGATCGGTGGGGCGATGGCGAACACGTTCCTCGCCGCGAAGGGGATCGGTGTCGGGGGGTCGTTGCAGGAGGCGGAGATGCACTCGACCGCGCGCGACATTCTCGCACAGGCGGAGAAGGGCGGATGCGCGGTCGTGCTGCCGACCGATGCGGTGGTGGCGGCGGCCCTTGAGGCGGGAGTGGCGACGCGGACGGTCGCGATCGACGCGGTTCCGCCGGACATGCTGATCCTCGACATCGGGCCGGCGAGCGTCGCCGACCTGCGCGTGCGGCTGGCGGGGATGAAGACGCTGGTCTGGAACGGCCCGCTCGGCGCCTTCGAGACGCCGCCCTTCGATGCGGCGACGACCGCGTTCGCCCACGCGGTCGCCGAGGCGACGAAGCACGGGCTGTGCAGTGTCGCCGGGGGCGGGGACACGGTCGCCGCGCTGCATCATGCGGGGGTGCTCGATCAGCTGACCTACGTCTCGACGGCGGGCGGGGCGTTCCTGGAGTGGCTGGAGGGCAAGACGCTGCCGGGGGTCGCCGCGCTAAGTTAACTTGAATCCACGCGCGCGTTCACCTATTGTTAACGAATGCGCTGGATCATCCTGGACATGCTGTCGTCGTCCTCCCTCTCGGCTTTCTCGGCCTCGGCGATGAACGTGGGCCTCGGCCCGGTCCAGCCCGGCACGCCGCCGCGTCCGTTCACCGCGACGCCGCAGAACGCGGCGCCGCCTTCATCGAAGATGCCGACGCTGAGTATGCCGCCGCCGGCCGGGACGATGCCAAGGGGGTCGTTGCTCGATCTTTCGGTGTGATCCGACGAGTATGATTCTGGCGGTCGCTGACCTTGCAAGCAATCCCACCCACGCCGCCCGGCGCCACTTTATGGTTGAACCGGTCGCTGAGATCGCTGAGGCGGCGCGGCTTCTAGGAACCGCCTGTGATGCTCATCTCGCCGGCAAATACAACCACGCTGCCGAACTCATCGCGATCGCTGATATGCCGAAGATTGCCGCTTGGAGCGAATTGCTGTGGGGGAAAGTAACCCCGGACATTTGTCGCCGTCGCCACGTACCAGGCGCGCCGCCTATCGTTCCAAAGGCTGAGCGCCACGCGCCGCGCATGCCTGGCCGGGTTCTTGAGCGTGAGGTGCTCGCGCGCGATGGCTTCCATTGCCGCTTCTGCGGAATTCCACTGATTCGCAGCAAAGTCCGAGCGCGGCTCAGGATGTTCTACCCGGAGTCGTTGCGGTGGGGAGACAGAAATGTCGATCAGCATGCCGCATTCCAGGCAATGGGACTGATCGTCGACCACATTCTGCCGCATAGTCGCGGAGGGGCGACGACGCTTGACAACCTTATAGCTGCCTGTGGTCCCTGCAATTGCGCGCGCGGTGAGAACACCCTTGACGAAGTATGTCTTTTCGATCCGAGAGACCGGCCGCCCGTTCCCCCGAACGGATGGGACGGCCTGGAGCGGGTGCTCGGCCTGCCCGAGCCGAAGCCAGTACCGTCGTGCGAGTTCCCATGAAGGGGCGAAGAAGCTCGATCAAAGCCGATTAGGAATATCGGCGGCGCCGTGAAGGACGCCGTGGATCACCGGGCCGGTGGCCGGTCTCATCGATCGCGTAGGCGGTCCAGTAGCACCCCTCTTTCGTCCAGCGGAGCCCAAGGCCCACGAGGGCGGGAAAAGGGCGAGGCGCATCGAAGAACAATCCTCGACCCACCGGTATCCGCTGGCTCACCCGTTCCAGCGCGCCGATCAGATTGCGGACGGCCCTGGCAGCTCAAGCTGGCCGTAGTGGTTGACGAGCCCATGAGTTGACGCCGGGCGGCCGCCGTGAGCGGAAGGATCACCGCTGACCGGTGGCCCTCCGCCCGTCGATCCGCGCCACCGCCTCGTGCGGTTCGCGAAGGATCACGTCACCCTGAATGATCCTGCCGGCGGCCATGTCAGCGTCGCTCTCAGCCAACACTGCCCGCAGTTCGGCCTCGGTCGGCATCAGCGGTGCATCGGTCGCGTCATGCTGGGTTCGGTGGTCGTGGTGGCTGCCCATAGTGGTGCTCTCCTCGCGCGTTTCTGGCACACGACGCGGGCCGCGAACTACGTCCACCGCCGCTACCTTGCGACGTGTTTGGAGAGCGGTGCCTCCCGCATCCGATATTACGCGGATCAACCCCGCGCGGCCTTGTGGGGACGTCCCCCCTTTGCGCCGTTTGTTCGCGCCGCTGCCGCCTTTGCCGGCGAGGTCGCCTGTCCAGCGCGTCGGGCCATGTAAGCGTGGGTGCCGAAAATGCCGGTGAGCAAACCGGGGATCGACAGGTCGACGTCCAGACGCTCCCAATGCAGGCCATAGCCGGCTCCGAGGAGTTCGATTTGGGCAAGGTCGTCCTCGGTCGCGCCTTGCAAACCTTGAGCCATGCGTGGCGGGAAGGTGAAGGTGCAGCCGTTCGTCAGATCAACGATAACGCGGCCGAGTTGGCGATCGTAGCGAGCGGCGGCGGCACGCGGCTCGGTGGCGCGTGCGATCCTGCCGCGTTCGGCGGCGGCGTCGATCTGGGCGTCTGTCAGCTCAATCATGGATTTCCCTCCAACGGGCCAGCAAATGGACCTGCTGTTCGGTTACGACCTTCATGGCGCGCCGGACCTCGCCGCGATTCATGCCGTTGACCCACGCCAGTTCGGGTGCGCCGTCCGTCCCGACCAAATTGATCTTGGCGTGTCCATCACCGAACACATGGACATGGGCCGGCTCGTGATCGTCCACGAAGATGACGATGCTCAGCCCGCGGGCGCGGTGGACAGTGACCACGACGATATATAACCCATCAAGATGGGTTGTTCAATCCCCATCCGCCGAGTCCGACCATGCTCGTGGATGCTCGCATCCGCGAGCATGACGGTGCGGGGGCGGGGCGTTACTCCCCCACGATCGCCACCGCCCGCGTCCAGCCCGCCGAGCCGCGATGGACCTTGACCGGGAAGCACACCACCTCGAACCCGTCGGCCGGCAGCGCTTCCAGGTTGTGCAGCTTCTCCAGGTGCGAATAGCCGATCTCGCGTCCGGCCCGATGGCCCTCCCAGATCAGGCCGGCGTCGCCGGTCGTGGCCACCTTGCGGCGGGTGTGGGAGAATGGGGCGTCCCAGCTCCAGGCGTCGGTGCCGACGAGACGCAGGCCGCGTTCGAGCAGCCATAGCGTCGCCGCCTTGCCCATGCCGCAGCCGCGATCGACGTAGTCGGCCTCGCCGTAGCGGGCGCCGGCGGCGGTGTTGACCACGACGATCTCCAACGGCGCAAGGGTGTGGCCGATGCGGGCAAGCTCCGCCTCCACGTCGGCCGGCGTCACCACGTAGCCATCCTCGAAGCTCCGGAAATCGAGCTTCACCGCCGGCTGGAAGCACCATTCGAGCGGCACCTCGTCGATCCGCCAGGATGGCTCCCCGCCCGGCTTGAGCGCGTGGTTCATGGTGGAGAAATAGTGGTACGGCGCGTCCAGGTGGGTGCCGTTATGGGTGCTGATCCGCACCCGCTCGACGGCGGCGTATTCGCCGTCGGGGAGCTGATCGACCCGCACGCCCATGTACTCGGCCATCGCCGGCGCCGTCTGGTGGTGATCGAGATACTCGATCTCCGGCAGCATGTGCGGCGGATCGCTGGCGATGCCGGCCATCAGCGGCGAGGAGATGTCGATCAGTCGGCGCGTCATGATGTTCCCCGTTGCGGTGCTCCGCGAGGCATCATGCTCGGCGGACCGCTGCGCCGGCGCAACCCGCGCGTGAGGCGCCATACCACCGCCAGCGCCACGATGGCGGCCCCGGAGATGAGGACCCATTGGGCCGGGCGGATGCCGAAGCGGAGCGCCCATTCGGCGGAGACGACGCGGGAGGCGTTGATGTGGGTGGCGAAGTGATACCAGGTGAACTCCAGCCCTCCGGCCAGCACGGCCGCCGCCACCCCCAGTACGGGCAGCACCCAGATCCGGCCCTTCCAGCGTGCCGGCTGCACCCGCCACAGCACCAGCCACAGGAACAGCCCGGCGAAGACGATCGGCTCACCCACGTTGGCCTTGGACTGGATGAAGTAGTGCAGCAACGCGAGGACGCCGATCACGTAGACCGCGCGGTGCAGCCGCTTCCACCACTTCCCCATCCGCCGCGTCGCCGCGTCCGTCGAGGTCGCGGTGAGCGCGATCAGCAGGAGCAGGGTGCAGAAGCCGATGGTCAGGTAGAAACGATGGATGATCTCGGAAGCCACCGTCAGCAGCTTGTAGTTCTCATCGACGATGTAGAGCGAGAAATGGGCCAGCGCGTAGCAGCACGCGGTGACGCCGACCATGCGCCGGATCAGCGGCGCGCGCGGCCAGTCGAACACCAGCCGCGCCGGCGTCAGGGCGAAGGAGATCAGGAAGAACCGGATTGTCCACAATCCCGTCTCGTGGATCGCCTCCAACGTGGGCCGCGCGCCCAGCTGGTGGGTGATGGCCCAATAGGCGAGCGCCGCGCCCGGCGCAATGCAGCCGGCGAGCGTCAGCGACTTCAGCCAGGAAAACCGCCCCTGGCGGTCCCGCCACGGCGCCACCTTCCGCCGCCGCACCGCCGGTCTCGCTGCCGCCGTCGTCGCCATCCCGTGATCCTTCGATCCAACCCACCATCGCTATACGCGCCGGGGAGGCGAATGGATCACCCGCCCTCGTCACGCGCCTTGGCGCGGTGTAGCGTGGAACGACATAATCAGGGAGCATGGACGTGATCGATTTCTATGCGATGGGCAGCCCGAACGTGGTGAAAATCTACATCGCGCTCGAGGAGGCGGGGCTTCCCTACACGGTCCGCCCGGTCGACGTGTTCGCCGGCGAGCAGTTCAAGGCGGCGTTCCTGGCGGTCAGTCCGACCGCGAAGGTGCCGGCGATCGTCGATTCCGAGGGGCCGGGCGGGAAGCCGTACACGGTCTTCGAATCAGGCGCCATTCTGCTGTATCTGGCGGAGAAATCGGGAAAGCTGCTGCCGAAGGAGATGGCGGCGAAATACGACGCGATCCAGTGGATGATGGTGCAGATGACCGGGATCGGCCCGATGTTCGGCCAGCATGTCCATTTCATGCGGTTCGCCCCGCCGGGAAACGAATACGCGCAGAGCCGCTACCGCACCCAGGCGCGGACCCTGTGCGAGCTGCTGGAGGCGCGGCTTGCCAAGGTGGCGTATCTCGGGGGCGCCGAATACAGCGTGGCCGATGTCGCGACCTTCCCGTGGGCGCGCAATGTCGGCGCGCTGCTCGGCGGCACGGCGGCGGATTACCCGCATATTTTCGCCTGGGTCGAGAAGGTCGCCCAGCGCCCGGCGGTCGTGCGCGCCCTCGCGGCGACCGACGACGTCCGCGCCAGGACCACGGCATTCGACAAGGCGGCGCCGGAAACGCTCGATCGCGTGTTCGGCCGCGGCCGCCACGCCAAGGGCTGAGCGATGCGGGTCTCGCTGGG
>JBDTFI010000532.1:0-6475 GCA_039938035.1 Acetobacteraceae bacterium
GGTTCGATCCGCCGGCGTGAGGGTCTGTTGCATTCCGTCGCACTTCGTCGCGACCCCGACAAACCCCCGGCACATGGCCGGCCCATCTCGGCTGCGGTCGCATGACCCCAAAGGAGACCCACGATGCGCAAATCCCTGATCGTCGCCGCCACCGGCCTGACCCTCGCCGGCGCCGCCGGCACCGTCGCGCTCGCCCAGAACGCGCCGCCCCCGGCGCCGGCAACCGACAGCGCCACGACGACGACGCCTCCGGCGCGCCCTGGCCCGCATTGGATGGGCATGGGCGGCTGGATGCACCATCATGGAGCGGGCGAGCACGCCCGCGCCATGCCGTTCGCGCCCGGCACGTTCCGCCTGTTCGCCCGCCAGCCGGACAAGCACCTGACGCCGGCCGACGCGCAGACGATCGCGCAGGCAATCCTGCTCTGGAACGGGGAGCACGACTGGAAGGTGACGCAGGTCCAATCCGGTCAGGACAACCAGGTGACGTTCGCCTACGCCGCCCCGGACGGCACCGTGATCGCCAAGTTCGCGATCAACCAGCAGACCGGACGCATCTCGCGCGTCGGCTGACGAGGGGAGGCGGCGAGCGGGAGGGATCGTAACGCTTCATTCACCAGGCGGTCCGATACTGACCAGATGTCAGCCGAGGCCGCCTCCCTCCCCTCGGGCGCCTCGCCCAGCCTGTCGATGCTGCAGGCCTATCAGCCGACGACCTTCCTCGAACGCGGCGTCGCGGTGCCGTTCACGACCCCCGCCTTGCTGGGCGCGCGCGCCCGGCCCGCTATGCGCGGCGGGCTGGAGATCCTCGTGCCCAACCCGGCGGGCGGGCACGGCGTCTATGTCCTGCCTTGGGCCGGCATCAGCGAGCTTTGCCGCCCCACCGTGCATGACATCCTGCTGGGCCAACGCATCGCGGCGTTGGGCAGCCTCACTCCCGCCTCTGTCCGCGTTGTCGCCCGCGACATCGCCGCGAAGGGCATGGCCGGGCGCGACGCGGTGGCGGCGGCCCAGGCCGCGGCCGAGGCCGATCGGCAGGACAGCCTGACGGCGAATTTCCACCTGCTGCTCGCCCTGATCGGGCAAGTCGAACCGGCGGAACTCGCCGAGTTCGGGGACGACCGCCGGCACTCGGCCGAACTGGAGCTCCGCGCGAGGCGCGCGGTCGCGCGGCTCGGCCCGAAGCTCGGGTGCATCGCCGCCGCGCTCCCCGAAGTGCTGGACGAGGTTGCCCGGAGCTTCGTCGGCATCGGCGTCCCCGCTCAGACAACGCCGCCGCGAATCATGCGCCTGATGGCAAGCCTCGTCGGGCTACGCGCCGACATGGCCGCGTGGAGCGCGGAGCGGAAGGACGCCAGCGCCACCCAGGCCGACATGATCGCCGCCGTCGCCGACGTGACCCTCTCTTGCGCCGAGCGGACCGTGGCCGACGCCCACGCCATCACCGACGACATGACGCGGATGCTGCATTGCTGGGCAAAATCGTCCGCTTCCCTTGCCGCCAGGATCGGCCGCCCAGACTGGTTGGTGGATGGATGGGAGAAGATCTGCCTCATCTGGCGCTGTGCCGAGGCGGATGTGGCGCGGCGCGCCGCATTGATGGAGATGACGATCCTCCTTCCCGTCCTGCCACGCGAAATCTCAGCCTGGATCGGCGCGCCAATCGACGTCGACACCGTCTGGCGTTTCCGTGCCGACGTCGCGGGGCGCGGCGACTGGCGCGTCGGGAGCAGCCTCGATCGGGTCGCCCGGAACGAAGCCCTGCGGGCACTTGAGAGTTAGAAACGCATTTGGATGAAATCGGCTCGAAGCCACCGTCATCGCGAGCGCAGCGAAGCGATCCAGGCGGGCGCGGTTGGTGTGGGCCTGGGTCGCGTCGCCTTCGGCTCGCGATGACGGAGACGTCGCGCCGCCGCTTCAACTCGATCCGAACCCACCCTGGACGAGGCGAGCATGGCTGACCCGATCCTCCAAATCACGGGCAAACTCACGGAGGCGCGTGACGAGCAGGTCGCGCGGATCGTCGCCCTTGTCGACTCCATGACGACGCGCGGGGCGGCCGACGCGCTGATCGCCCCGCTGCGCCCACGCCTCCAGCTTCTCCGCCCCGCCCGCATTCCGCGCTTCGGCCGGCTGCTGTTCATGCCGCTCGACCCGGTGATCGTCGCGGCCGATTCCTGGCGCGGCGAGGCCTGCACCGTCCCGCGCAGCGCCATTGAACCGATCGAGGCCGTCATCCGCGCCGGCCTGGGAAGCGCCATCGCGCCCATCGAGGCGGCGATCGCGCGGCTCTCCGCGCCCGACCCCGCCGCGATCGGGGCGATCGGCGCGTGCCTGTGGAAGCCCGCCGCGAGCATCCTCCTGGCCGCCGAGGCGCCGCCGTTCCCCGCCCTTCAGCGGCCCATCGCCGCAATCCTCGCCGCCGCCGCCGAGATCGACGCGTGGATGCGCCCGGCGCCCGAGGCGCCAGCCCCGACGGTCGGCGCGATGCGTACCCTGCTGGCCGATGCGCTCGCCCTCGGCGCCGGGACCTGCGGGATGCTCGGCGCCATCCTGCTCGCCCGATTCCCCTCCCTCAGCGCCGGCATCCTCGCCGCGATCGCCGCCCTCTCCCGGGAGGACGCGATTGCCGCGCGGGCCGCCGTGGACCTCGCGGTGGGGGCCACAATCGGTCATCTGGAAACCACGACCGCCGCCGACATCGGCGCCGCGCCTCTGGCCGACGCCGCCCGCGCCGTGCAGACCGCGGTCGGCCTGCTCACCGGGTTATGGCGCAAGGCCGGCCCAAGCCGGCGCGAGCGGCTGGCCGCCAATCGGGCCAATCTGGACGCGAAGTGCCGGGTCCGCTTCGCCGCGACGCTGCGCGAGGCCCTGATCGCACCCCTGCAAGGCGCGACGCAGGCCGCCACCCCGAGCGAGGCCAGCGACCTCGAAGGCGCGGCCCGCGACCTGCGCCGGTTCGAGCAGGCGGCGCGGGAGCTGGGCAACCCCGATTCCTACGACGACGCCCTGCGCCGCGCCGCCGAGCAGGTCCGCGCGCTCCCGGATGCGAGCCCGGAGGACCACGCCGACCGGGTGCGCCTCGTCGAGATCCTCGCCGGCTCCGACCAGGCGGTGCGGCTGTTCGCGCTCTGAACGAAACCGCGTACACCCTCCCCCGCGCCTGCGTACATCGCGGCCCTCGCCGGTTCGGATCCGTGTACATCGCGGGGGATTGGCTGGCCGATTCCGCGTACATCGCCGGCCACCGGCGTCACGAGGCGCGTACACCGCGCGAGGGCGCCGAGGACCGGGCGGCGTGCTAGCTTGCGCCATGCCGCCGTCGCTCCTGCTCTCCGACATTGCCCTCACCTTCGGAACCGTCCCCCTGCTCGCCGGCGCCGGGCTCGCTGTCGCGCCCGGCGACCGGGTTTGCCTGGTCGGACGCAACGGCTCCGGCAAGTCGACCCTGCTGCGGATCGCCGCCGGCCTGATCGCCCCCGATTCCGGGCGCCGCTTCGCCCAGCCCGGCGCCACCATCCGCTATTTGCCGCAGGAACCCGACCTGGCCGGCTACCCAAGCACCGGCGCCTATGTCGAAGCCGGCCTCGGCGCGGACGCGCCCGCCGACCGTCACCGCGCCCGCACCTTGCTGGAACGTCTCGGCCTGACCGGTGCCGAGGACCCCGCCCGTCTGTCCGGCGGCGAGGCGCGGCGCGCGGCACTCGCCCGTGTCCTGGCCCCGTCGCCCGACATCCTGCTGCTCGACGAGCCGACCAACCATCTCGACCTGCCCGGCATCGAATGGCTCGAACGTGAACTCGGCGGAATGCGCGCGGGCGTCGTCGTCATCAGCCACGACCGCCGCCTGCTGGAGCGCCTGTCGCGCGCCACCGTCTGGCTCGATCGCGGCGCGACGCGCACCCTCGATCGCGGCTTCGCATCGTTCGAGCCGTGGCGCGACGCGGTGCTGGAGCAGGAGGAGACGGAGCGCCACAAGCTCGGCCGCAAGATAGCGATGGAGGAAGACTGGCTGCGCTACGGCGTCACCGCTCGTCGCAAACGCAACCAGAAGCGCCTCGCCGACCTGCACGGCCTGCGCAAGAAGCGCCGCGAGCAGCGCGCCGCGTTGGGCAACGTGCGGATGGAGGCCGCGCAGGCCGATTTGTCGGGCCGCCTCGTCATCGTCGCCGAGCATGTCTCGAAATCCTACGCCGGCCGCGCGGTCGTGCGCGACTTCTCCACCCGCATCCTGCGCGGCGACCGCGTCGGCATCGTCGGCGCGAACGGCGCCGGCAAGACGACCTTGCTGAACCTGCTGACCGGCGCACTGGCGCCCGATTCGGGCGAGGTGCGCCTCGGCACCAACCTCGCCCAGGTGACGCTCGATCAGCGCCGCGAATCGCTCGATCCCTTGCAGACCTTGACCCAGGCGCTCACCGGCGGCGTCGGCGACACCGTGAGCGTCAACGGCCAGACTCGCCACGTCGTCAGTTACATGAAGGACTTCCTGTTCGGCCCGGAGCAGGCCAACACGCCGGTCGGCGTGTTGTCGGGCGGCGAACGGGGCCGGCTGACCTTGGCCCGCGCGTTCGCGCGCCCGTCGAACCTGCTGGTGCTCGACGAGCCGACCAACGACCTCGACCTCGAAACGCTCGACCTCCTGCAAGAGCGCCTTGCCGATTATGCCGGCACGGTCCTTCTCGTCAGCCACGACCGCGACTTCCTCGACCGCGTCGTGACCTCGGTGATCGCGACGGAGGACGAGGGGCGCTGGATCGAATACGCCGGCGGCTACACCGACATGCTTACCCAACGCTTGCCCAGGCCGATCATCGCTGCGGAGGCCGCGAAGCCGCCTCCCGCCGCGCGTCCGCCCGGCCCGGCACGCCGCCGCCTCACGTTCAAGGACCGCCACGCCCTCGAAACCCTGCCCGCGCGCATCGCGACGTCCCAGGCCGAGATTGCCCGCCTCAATGCGCAACTCGCCAACCCCGATCTCTATGCGCGCGACCCCGCGCGCTTCGCCACCGCGACGACGGCGCTCGAAGCCGCGCAAGCGGCGATGCGCGAGGCGGAGGACGAATGGCTGCGGCTGGAGATGCTCCGCGAGGACATCGAAGCCTGACCGCCCCCACCCGCCATGCGAAGAAGCGCGGCGCGTGATCTTCACCTCTCCCGCGCTTGCGGGAGAGACGGGCGAGCAAAGCTCGCCGGGTGAGGGCGCTACGGCGGCATATGGGTGAGCGCCGTCGTGATCGAGCGGTTCGAAATCCGCATGATCCCGCGGAACGGACTGTCGAGTTCCAGCACCAGGAAGATCGCCCCGCCGATCGCCAGCGCGCATACGGCGAAGGCGACGATGATGGTTCCATTGCGCGGCGCGTTCAGTCCGAAACCAACGAAGATCAGCACGATCCAGATGACCAGGATCGCCAGCATCGCCGGACGCACGCTGGGCTCGCGTTGGTCGATCAGCAGCGAGCGTTGCCGCAGCAGCGATGTGCTGACCTGTAGCGCCTGATCCTTCAACCAGGTCTGCCCGGCATCGACGGGTTTCAGCGCCCGGATCGCCTCGCGCAGATGTTCCAGCAACAGCCCAGCGGTAAAATCCTCGCCTTGCAGAACCCTGGGCATCCCCGTTTGCGGCCAGTCGTCCTGTAGTACCCGCTCGGCATAGGCGCGCAACGCGGCGCCCGCGGTATTCGCGGTACTACCGTAGTCGCGGAACGCTTCCGACAGCAGGATCAGGTCGGCACCGTAGTTCTGCATCTCGGTGGCGGTGGTGTCGAACGACGTCTTCGCCGTGGCGATCAACAGCCCGAGCACCAGCGAGGCGAGCACCGAGATCATCCCGATCGCGAGGCGCACCACGTCGAGCGTATCCTTGGTCATATGCTCGTCGGGCAGCGCCCAGTGCAGGAACAGCCCCGCGAGGCTGCCCGCGAAGATGCAGGCGGAGACGAGCAGGCTGACTTCGACTATGGTCATTCATTCTCCGTGCCCAGGATGGCGTCCACAGCCAAAGGAGCCCGCGATGATCATCGTCCATCACCTGAACGACTCCCGTTCGCAACGCATCCTGTGGCTGCTGGAGGAACTGCGTCTACCCTACGAGATCAAACCCTACCAACGCGACCAGAAGACCCGCCTCGCCCCGCCGGAGCTTCTCGCCGTCACCCCGCTCGGCAAATCGCCGGTCATCACCGACGACGGCAAGCTCGTCATCGAATCGGGTGCCATCATCGACTACGTCATCCGCCGCCACGGCAACGGTCGCCTGCAACCCGACCCGGCGAGCGCCGCCTACGACGAATACATGCAATGGCTGCACTACGCCGAAGGCTCCGCGATGCTGCCGCTGATGCTGCACCTCTACGTCTCCCGCCTCGGCGACGCCGGCGCCCCGCTGCACCCCCGCATCGAGAGCGAACTCGCCAACCACCTCGGCTATATCGACGCGGCGCTGCGCGACCGGGCGTTCCTGGTCGGCGAC
>JBDTFI010000533.1:0-2978 GCA_039938035.1 Acetobacteraceae bacterium
CGCTCGCCTCCAGCGAGCGGTCGACATGACTGGAGAATTGCGCGCCTGTGAGGTGCCGGCGCACAACGCCGAGACGTGCGTAGCTGACCACGAACAGCAGGCAGGCGCACACGATTCCGGCGACCACGCCGATGAGATAGCCGTACTTGACGCAGGCCATCATGATGACGATGGCCAGAAACAGATCGAGCCAGGCCCGCTGCGAATATGGCCGCCACAGAGCGTCGACGATGAACATGTAGCCCAGATAAAGGACCAGGGCCGCGATGATGGGAATGGGAATCAATCCCGGCAGATCCAAACTCGCCAGGCCGACCAGTCCGAGCACCAGGGCACATGCTACCCCGCTCATCCGGGTTGCGCCGCCCGCGTGCTCCAGCAGACGGCTGGTGCTGACCTGGAGGCTGCTGGCGAGGCCCCCCAACGGCGCGGCAATGAGGCTGCCGATCCCGTGGCCGCGAAATTCCCGGTCGAGATCGCCGGCCGCCTGGCGCCCCACCTCGATGCTCGATACCTTGGTCACGAGCGAGATGAGAGCCACCACCGTCACGGCCAGCAACTCAGGGACCAACCTGAACAGCATCGGCCAGGTCAGATGCGATGCGCGGGCAGCCTGCCACGGCAGCCACGGGGTCAAAGTCCCGAGCGAGCGGAAGTACCAGCCATGCTCGGCCCCGGAAAGTCCCAGAGCGCGAAGGACCGCGGCGCTGAGAAGCCACATGGCAATAAGCGTGGCGGGCACCGCGAAGGCCGACTTCACCCAGCGCCGCAGGGCCAACAGTATCCCGACCACAAGAATGGCACTGGCAAGTTTCGCAACGTCGGCCACGGTCCAATTCGCAAGCGCGGCGAGCATGACGACCGGCCGGCCGGTTGCCATCCGGATGGCACCAGCGATCAGGAAATAGCCGGTCGCCGCCAGAAACCCGCCAACGACCGAAGAGGGGACGAAGCGGAAGTACGAGCCCCATCGGCAGGCTCCGAGTCCATAGAGCAATGCTCCGGACAGGAAAGTCGCCGCCGTGAAAACCAGCATGACGCTTTGAATCGCGGCTTGCGTGTCGCCGCCCGCGGCCCGAACGCCGGAGGCAACCAACGCGCTCAGCAGGATAAGAACAGCACCCGTCGGCGAGTCGATACCCGTTGCGAGCGGCGGCAGGGAGGTCGTCAATGCAATCCAGGTTCCCGCGATGCAGCCGCCAATCAGCATCGCCCAGATCGCAACTGGAATTCCGGCGCTCAAGCCGCCGGGAAACATGAGCGCACCGAACGAGACGATGTTTGCAATCAATATGACCGACGCCAGAACCCCAGCGACCGTGTCCTTGATGGCGTCCCGCCCTAGGGCAATCAACCGGGACAAGATCCGATCATGCTCGATCCCACCCATTTGCCCCCCCTGTTTATCGGCAAGTTCCGGCTTGCCGTGACCGATTAAATGGCGCCGCCGCGGCGATCGCCAGCAATGTCTTCATGTCGTCTCCTCGCGTCAGGCGCGGCGCGGATTAGAATGGAAATCGGGCGTCAGGGCCAGTCCGGGGATGTGATGATTTTGAGGTGGCGGCTTCTCCTGTCGGCAGCCGTGGCGTTGGGTTTCGGCCTCGCGGGCGCGCGGGCGACCGGCCCGATGTCGCGGGCCGAGCAGTTCCACCGCGTGCGGCTGATGACCGACATCGGCCGGCTCGCGTTCCGCGACCCCACCCTCTCGGGGTCGGGCAGACTGTCCTGCGCCTCCTGTCACAGCCCGGCCCATCGTTTCGGGCCGCCGAATGCGCGCGCGGTGCAGCTTGGCGGCGACGACTTGCGCCAGCCGGGCTTCCGGGCGGTTCCGTCGCTCACCTACATGCAGGCCTCACCGCCGTTCACGGAGCATTATTTCGACTCCGACGATGAGGGCGACGAAAGCATCGACAACGGCCCGACGGGCGGGCTGACCTGGGACGGGCGCGTCGATCGGGGAGCCGATCAGGCCCGCATCCCGCTGCTGTCGCCGTTCGAGATGGCGAATGCCGGATCGGCGCGGATCGCCGCGAAGGCCCGTCGCGCGGCCTATGCGCCGATGCTGCGCGAGGCGTTCGGCGCCGATGTGTTCGATGATCCGAACCGGACGTTCGACGCGGTCGCCAAGACGCTCGAGGTCTACGAGCAGGACGCGGCGGAATTCTATCCATACAGCAGCAAGTACGACGCCGTGCTGGCGGGCCGTGCCATTTTGACGAAGCAGGAGGCGCGCGGCCTCGCGCTGTTCGACGACCCGGCGAAGGGCAATTGCGCGCAATGCCATCTCAGTGCGCGCGCCGCCGACGGCACGCCGCCGCAGTTCACCGATTATGGCTTCATCGCGCTGGGTGTGCCGCGCAACCGGGCAATCCCGGCCAACGCCGACCCATCCTGGTTCGACCTCGGATTATGCGGCCCGTTGCGGACGGATTTCAAAGGCCGTGATGCGTATTGCGGCTTGTTCATGACGCCGAGTCTCCGCAACGTCGCCACAAGGCGCGTCTTCTTCCACAACGGCCTCTATCACGACCTGCGCCACGTGCTGGACTTCTACGCCGCGCGCGACAGCGACCCGAAGCGGTTCTATCCGCACGACGCAGACGGACACGTGCGCGCCTATGACGACCTGCCCGCGCAATACCGGGCCAACCTGAACACCGATCCGCCGTTCGGCCGGCGCGACCGCCCGGCGCTCTCGGGCCACGAGATCGACGACATTATCGCGTTCCTGGGAACCCTCACCGACGGCTACGACGTCAGGAAGGGCACACCCCGACCGTGACCGCGTGGTTGAGCGGCCCGTGCCCCGCGCCGAACCCGGGCGCCGTCGCGATGGCGGCACGCACGTAGTCGCGGGCGCGGACGATCGCCGCGCGCAGCTCCATCCCCTGCGCCAGCCCGGCGGCGATCCCGCTCGCCAGGGTGCAGCCGGTGCCATGCGTGTGACGCGAGGCGATGCGCGGGGCGGCGAATTCCTC
>JBDTFI010000534.1:0-4013 GCA_039938035.1 Acetobacteraceae bacterium
GCCGGGCGCCAGCCGCGCGCGATGGAGGTCCTTCCATCCTCGCGTACCAACTCGTGCCAGCGCGCGGCGCGGGCGAGGAGCGGAAATCCCAGATAGGCCAGCCGATGGCGGTGGATGTCGGAGACGAACCAGCCGCGCGTCCCGTGCGCCTCCTGCCAGGCAAGGAACGTCACCGCCTCGGCATCCGTCAGATGGTGCAGGAATTGCGAACTCACGATGAAGTCGAACGGTTCCGGCGCCCACGCGAACACATCCGCCGCGACGAACGCGATATCGTCCGCCGCCCCGGTCGCCTCCCGCGCCGCGCGCACGGCCCAGGGATGACGATCGAGCCCGACCAGGCGCGCCGTTTTGCCGGCCCGGCGCGCCCAGCGCCGCACCCCGCGCAGGAAGTCGCCATGCCCGCACGCCACGTCGAGCAGCGAGAAGCTCGGCAGATCGGCCGCTTGCCGGCGTAGCCAGCCCATCGTCGCGCGATGGGTGAAGGTCATGCGGTTGACGCCGGCGAGGTCGGCCAGCGCGCGGCGATAATCGTCGTACTCGGTCAGCTCCGCGTCCATGCGCTCCGGCTCGGTACTGCGATGCGCGAGGTCAGCCGGCATGGAAGGCGAAGCTCTCGACCGTCAGCCCCGGACCGAACGCCATCCCGACGCCCGACCCCGGCACGCGCGGCGCGGCGAGGATGCGCGCCAGCACGAACATCAGCGTGGCCGAGGACATATTGCCGAAGTCGCGCAACACCCCGCGCGAGTGGCGCAGCGCCTCCGGGTCCAGCCCAAGTCCGTCCTGCACCGCGTCCAGGATGGTGCGTCCGCCGGCATGGATGGCCCAATGCGCGGCTTCCCGAACCTCAAGGCGGCGCAGCAGCGCGGCCCCCGTGTCGCGGGCGAAGCGGCGTATCTGACCGGGCACCTGTCCCGACAGGTGCATCTCGAAGCCACTGTCGCCGATGTCCCAGGTGATCAGCCCGTCGGTCCGCGCCACGACCTCGGTGCGGAACGCGCCGAGCGCCAGCCCCTCGGGATCGGCGGTGATGAGCGCCGCGCTGGCGCCGTCGCCGAACAGCAGGAAGCTCAGCAGCTTCGTCAGCTCCCACTCCTCCTGCATATGCAGGCTGCACAGCTCCACGTTCACCACCAACACTCGCGCATCGGGCTCCGAACGAACGATGTGGCGTGCAAGGCGCAGCGCGTTCACCGCCGCGAAGCAGCCCATGAAGCCGATCATCGTGCGTTCGACGGTATCGGGAAGCCCGGCCGCGCGCATCAGCCGGAAGTCAAGGCCCGGGGCGGAAAATCCGGTGCAGCTCGCGACGATCAAGTGGGTGATTCGCGCTCTTTCGCCGGGGCCGAGATCGAGGTCATCGACCGCGTTCTGCGCGAGGTCGAGCGCCGGTGCATGGAAACGCGCCATGCGTTGCGCCGTCGAGGGAAACGCGCCCCGCCGGTAGAATCCCTCCGCGTCGACCGATTTGTCGCGCGGCAGCGGGCCGGGCGCGAAGATCGAATAGCGATGCGCGATGTCGGCGAGCCCCGCCATGCGGTCAAACACCGCCCGGCGTCGCTCGTCCGGCAGCAACGTGCGTCCGAACGCCACGAACTCGGCATGGACGTCGTGCGACGGAACGGCGGTCCCGATCCGGTTGATCCAGGCATCGGCCAAGCGTGGCGCCACCCTCACCCGCCGCGAAGACGCGGCGACCTCTCCCGGAGGCGGGAGAGGTGAAGGAAGGAAGCGCAACTCCTACACCTCTCCCGCTCTTCGCGGGAGAGGTCGACTCGCGAAGCGAGCGGGTGAGGGCTCACGGCAGCACCTTGCCGGGATTCATGATGCCTCGCGGGTCCAGCGCCGCTTTGATCTTCCGCATCAGATCCAGCTCCGCCCCGCCCCGCCAATCCGGCATCATATAGGGCTTGAGCCGCCCGACCCCGTGCTCAGCCGAGAAACTGCCGTCGAAGGCGCGCACGATTTCGTTGACGGTGTCCATGATCGCGTGGTCCTGGGCCAGGAACCACGCCGGGTCGGCGCCCTCCGGCTGCTCCAGGTTGAAGTGGATGTTGCCGTCGCCGAGATGGCCGAACGGCACGACGCGAATGCCCACCATCAGCCGCTCGCACGCCGCCGTCGCGGCGCCGATGAACGCCGGCACCTTGGAGACCGGGACCGAGACGTCGTTCTTGACCGAGGCGCCCTCGCGCTTCTGCGCCTCCGAATGCTCCTCGCGCAGTCGCCAGATCGCCGCGCGCTGCGCCTCGCTCTCGGCGATCGCCGCGTCGGTGATCACGCTGTCGGCCAGCGCCTGCTCCAGCACCCGCTCCATGCCGGCCCGCAACCCACCTTCGGCGCGCGGGGTCGCCAGTTCGATCAGCGCGTACGCCGGCGCCGCGCCGGACAGCGGCAGGGTGGCGTCCGGGATGTGCTTCAGGACGAAGCCCATGCCCACCCCCGACATGTACTCGAAGGCGACCAGCGCGCCCGGATCATGCGCCTGGAACCGGGTGAACAGGTCAAGCGCCGCCTCGGCCGAGGGCAGGGCGCACAACGCCACCGCCGTCTCGCGCGGACGCGGGGCGAGCTTCAGCACGGCGGCGGTGATGACGCCCAACGTGCCCTCCGCGCCCACGAACAGCTGGCGCAGGCAGTAGCCGGTGTTGTCCTTGCGCAGCCGGCGCAGCCCGTCCCACACCGCGCCGTCCGCGAGCACCACCTCCAGCCCGAGCACGAGGTCGCGCGCGTTGCCGTAACGCACCGTGTTGTTGCCGCCGGCGTTGGTGGACAGCACGCCGCCGATCTGCGCGCTGCCTTCCGAGGAGATCGACAGCGGCAGCAGGCAGCCGGCCTCGGCCGCCGCGACCTGCGCCGCCTTCAGCGTCACCCCGGCCTCGACGGTCATCGTCAGATCGGGCGCGTCGATGCCGCGCACGCGGTTGAGCCGGACGAGGCTCAGGATGATCTCGCCGCCGTCATCGGACGGCGTTGCGCCGCCGACCATCGACGTGTTGCCGCCCTGCGCGACCACCCCCGTGCCCGTCTCGGCGCACACGCCCAGCACGGCGGCGACCTCCTCGGTGTTGGCCGGACGGATCACCGCTTGCGTGCGTCCGCGGTACAGGTGCCGCCAGTCCTCGACGTAGGCGGCGGTATCGGCGGGCTCGGTCAGCAGCCCGCGCGGCCCCACCACGGCGCGCAGCCTCTCGATCAGGGTCGTCTCTGGCATCGGTGCCTCCGCGCGCGAGAGTATCGGCGGAACCGCCCGGCGCAAGGCGCTCGCAGCCGCGTGATGCGTCACGGGGCGCCCGGTGGTGCTAGGCCGAACGCCACAACGAGCCGAGGTCCCATATGCCCCTCTCCGCCGAGAGCCTCCGCCAGGTCGACGCCTTCGTCCGCGCCGCCAATTATATCGGCGCGGCGCAGCTCTACCTGCGCGAGAACACCCGCCTGCGCGAGCCGCTGGCCGCCGCCGATATCAAGCCGCGCCTGCTCGGCCACTGGGGCACCCAGCCGGGGCTGAACCTGATCTACGCGCATGTCTCGCGCCTCATCCGCGACACCGGCCAGAAGGCCCTGCTGGTGGTCGGCCCCGGGCACGGCGCGCCGGCGATCCTCGGCTGCCTGTGGTTGGAGGGCACGCTCGGCGCCGTCTATCCCGAGTATTCGCGTGACGGCCAGGGCATGACGCGGCTGATCCGCGCTTTCTCCTGGCCCGGCGGCTTCCCCAGCCACCTGACCGCGCTGACGCCCGGCGCGATCCATGAGGGCGGTGAACTGGGCTACTCCCTCGACCACGCCTTCGGTGCGGCGTTCGACAACCCCGACCTGATGGTCGTGTGCATCGTCGGCGACGGCGAGGCGGAAAGCGGGCCTCTCGCCGCCTCGTGGCACGGGCCGAAGTTCATCGACCCCGCCCGCGACGGGGCGGTGCTGCCGATCCTGCACCTGAACGGGGTGAAGTTGTCCGGCCCCGCCTTCTATGCGCGCATGACGCGCGACGAACTGGCGGCGTATTTCACCGG
>JBDTFI010000535.1:0-4497 GCA_039938035.1 Acetobacteraceae bacterium
GCGATCTCCCACGACCCCGGTATCCCCAGTGTCGGCATGGTGATCGCCTGCTGCTGGCCCATGTAGCTGATTCCGGAGACGACAAGCACGCCGGTGAAGACCGAGGTGACCAGGGCCGAGAGCCTGCCGAGCACGCTCCGCGTGCCAGGGCGCAGGCGGGTGACGATGACCGTCATCCGCATATGCTCGGACCGGCGCAGGGCAATGACCGCACCGAGGCTGAGCAGCCAAAGGAAGAGCACCTCGCCCAGCTCGCCGGACCAGTCGAGCGGACTGTTAAGCAGGTAGCGCGAGATCACGCCCGCGAACAGGATGACGATCTCGATGAGGACGAGGATGCCGGCGACCAACTCGCAGGTGGAGTCGATCAGCCGGTCGAGGCGTGCAGCCGCCTGCCGCACCAGCGGACCTCGTGCGTCAGGCCAGGGGGCCGGTGTATTTCTCCAGCGCCGACCACAGCGCGGGGCTGAACTTGGGCTGCCATTCTGTGTAGAAGCCCGACTTCACCAACGCCTCGCGGAACAAGCCGGTATCCGGCGAATTGAAGGTCAGACCCTGCGACGTGAGCTTCTCCTGAAGTGAGCCATTGAGCGCTTCGCTCTCGGTGCGCTGGCCAAGCGCCTGGGTGTCGAAGGCGTCCTCGACGATTTTCTGGAAGTCCGCGGGCATCGCCTTCCAGTAGTCGCCGTTGATGAGCAGCCAGTAGCCGACCCACATGTGGTTGGTCAGCGCGCAGTATTTCTGCACCTGGTAGAATTTCTGGGTTTCGATGACGCTGAGCGGATTTTCCTGCCCATCGACCACGTGGGTCTGTAGCGCCGTATAAAGTTCCGCCACGTTGAGAGTGACCGCCGCCGCGCCAAGGTGCTTGAACAGCGAGAGCGAGATCGGGCTTGGGGGCACCCGTATCTTGAAGCCGTGCAGATCGTCGGGCGTCTTGATCGGCTTCGGGCTCGACGTGATCTCGCGGAAGCCTTCATCCCAAATGCGCCGCATCGGATAGAGGCCGGAATTTTCGATGTCGGCGCGCACGATGTCGCCGACCGATCCGTCGAGCGCGCTCCACGCGGTCTTCCCGTCCTTGAACGCGAAGCCGATATTGTCGATGGCGGCGCTTGGCACCAAGGTCGCGAGAATATTGTCGCCGATCCCCATCATCTGGATCGCGCCGACCCGCACGTTCGACAGCATATGCGTGTCGTCGCCGAGCTGGTTGCTCGGAAAGACCTGCACCTCGACGTCACCCTTGGTCGCCGCCTTGATCTGATCCCCGGCGGCGGTGACGTGCTTGGTGGTCGGGTGATCGGCGGGCAGATCGATGCCGAACTTGATGACATACCGCTTTGCCGCCCGCCCGGGCCGGGAGATCAGGCCGGCGGCTCCCGCCACGGCGGCACCCAGGAATTGCTTGCGGGTCATCGCCATCGTCATCGCGGGTATCCTCCGAATTCGCCGATCCCCTTGCGTGCCCGCCCGTCCACGGCACGTCATCCGCCGCATTCTCTGCTGGCGCGGTCGAGCATTGTCAACGCGGCCCGCGGGGGTGTCGATCATCGTCATTCATCGCGCCCTGGATCATCACGCCGGGTTGCCAGCGGGGCCGCGTGGGCCAGCTGGCGGCTCGCCCATCACAAACGTGGCACGAGCGTGCGCCGGCCGGTATCAGGAAGGCCGCGTCGCGAGATGGTCGCCAATGTCGTTCGGATGCCGATTGTCCGGCGTCGTCTCGGTCGCGGTGCTGCTCGCGGTTGGGGGAGCCCGCGCCCACGCGCAGTCCGAGCCGTGGCGCGCCATCAATCACGAGGCAGCGGTGCTTTACCGCGCCGGAAAGTATGCCGAGTCCGAAGCGGGTTCGCGTCAGGGCTTGGAAACCTGCCGGACTGCCGGGCCGACCGCGGTGTTTTTGCGGCAGCATCTTCTGGCAGATCATCGCCGATGATGCCGCGGCGGAGCACAGGCCGACCGAGGCGGAGGAGGCGTACACGCGCAGCCTCGCGATCCGCGAGGCCGGGTTGCCGGACACGCACCCGCTGATCGCGGATTCGCTCGGTCGCCTCGGGGCGTTCCTCGTCCAACAAGGCCGCCCCGTCGATGCTGTCCCATACCTGACGCGAGGCGTCGCCATCTGGCGCGCCGACGCCCGCCCCGCGAGCGGCAAACTGATCAACGCGCTGGGCTGGCTCGCGCAGGCCCTCGAAGCCGGCGCCTCGGCCGAGGCGGCGCTGGCCGCGCGAGGAAGCCGCCGCGATCGCCGACGCGACGCTCGACCAAGGCTCCGCGACATGGCTACTGACGCAGGTCAACCTGGCGGTCACGCTGTCGACCGCCGGGCATTACGCCGAGGCCCTACGCGCCAGCCTCGCTGGACTCGCCGGACTGGACGCGATCCCCCCGGACGGCGGGGCGGCCGACGTGAAGGTGGGATTCGCCGTTACCGCCGTCATTTCGGCCTCCCAACTGGGAACACCTGAAGCCGCTCAGGAAGCGAACGAGGCCGGCCTCCGCCGCCTCGACGATCCGACGCTCAATCCGCGAAAGGCCTACGATCTGCTGCTCGACAGCGGGCGATTGCGCCGGGGCATGGGAAATCTCGTCGCGGCGGCGTCGTTGCTGGAACGGGCCAAGGCGAAAGCCATCGACATGTTCGGGGAAACGAGCCCGCAAGCGGCGGATGTCATGGCCGATCTCGGGCGCGTCCAGTTAGATCGCGGACGGTTCGCGGAGGCAGGGGCGGACTGCGGACTCGCCGCTTCGCTCAAGACCCCTGGTTCCACCAGGCCGACGCCCGGTTGGCTATCAGCCATTGGCTGCCTCGCCCAGGCACAACTGGGCGATCAGAAGGGCGCCGAGGCGGCGCGAACTTTTCAAGCTATTCTCGATGCCGTGGACGGCGCCGGCACCGCAGCCGCCGGCGAGCGGATGAATGCGTTGGAGGGCCTCGGCGCCGCAGCGCGGGAGAGCGGCGATTACGCCGGCTCGTTGCGCGCGCTCGATGCGGCCGTCGGGCTCGCCGAGGCGGGCACACGCGCCCTCGGCACGAAAAAACCAGCCCTCTCCACGATACTTTATACAGCGGGCGCGAATCGCGCTGGCACGAAACGCACTCAATGAGGCGATGGAGCGATGCGCGGAAGCCGACATCGCGCTGGGCGCCAAGGCCCGCCGCTTGCCCGCGCCGAGATAGGGATGATTCGCGCTCGCGCCGAGCAACTCCTGGGCACTCCCGATGCGGCCGAGGCGAGCGCCCGCTCGGCAGCCCCCACGCACGGGCGGCAGCACGGGCCCAACTTGGCGAATTCCATTCGTCGCAGTTTCGCTTCGCCGAGGCGAAGAGGGAGCTGGAAGGCGCTGGCGCGCTATTCGCCGACAACGATGGGCCGAAATCCGTCCAGGTCGGCGGCGTGCTCGCGGCACTCGCGATGGCGGCGGACGGGCAGGGCGGTTCGCGTCGTGCGGCCCAGTATCGCGCCGGCGCGCGCGATCCTCGGGAACGCGCACGCCGTGCTTTCGCTCCGGCTCTAACGCCGTTGCGCCCCCTTACCTGTGTCTGTAAGTTGCCCAAATCATGGGCATGTGTCGTTCCTCTACCACAACACCGCTCGCTCCGATCGACCTCGGCTGCGGCGTGCGGATTGACGTGCCCGTTATTCTGGCACCCATGTCGGGCGTCACCGACCTGCCATTCCGCCGGCTTGCCAAGCGGCAGGGCGCCGGAATGGTCGTTTCGGAGATGATCGCGTCCTGGGCGATGGTGCGGGAGAATCGCAACACGCTGCGGATGGCCGAGGTGGACGGCTGCGGCGGCGTCAGCGCGGTCCAGTTGGCCGGCTGCGATCCCCAGGCGATGGCCGAGGCGGCGCGGCTCGCGGTTGGGCACGGCGCCGACCTCATCGACATCAATTTCGGCTGCCCGGTTAAGAAAGTGGCGCTCGGCCAGCAGGCCGGCTCGGCGCTGATGCGTGACGAAGCCGCCGCCGGGGCGATCCTGGAGGCGACCGTGAACGCGGTCTCCGTGCCAGTCACCCTAAAGATGCGAATGGGCTGGGATCACGCCAGCCTCAACGCCCCGCGCCTCGCCCGCATCGCGGAGGATTCGGGCATCCGCATGGTCACCATCCACGGCCGCACCCGCCAGCAATTCTACACTGGCGTTGCCGACTGGGACTTCATCGCCGAAGTGAAATCGGCCGTCGCCATCCCGGTGATCGCCAACGGCGACATCCTGACCGAGGACGACGCGGCCGATGCGCTGCGCCGCTCGCGCGCCGATGGCGTCATGATCGGGCGCGGCTGCTACGGACGGCCCTGGTTCGCCGCCCACGCGGCGCATTTCCTGGCCACCGGCGCGCGCCTTCCCGAACCGCCGCTTACGGCGCAGCGTGCGATCCTGCTCGATCACTACCGCGCCATGCTGGGCCAGTACGGAACCGACGCCGGCCTGCGGCTCGCCCGCAAGCACGTCTCCTGGTACTCGCGCGGCCTGCCCGGCTCGGCGGA
>JBDTFI010000536.1:0-7205 GCA_039938035.1 Acetobacteraceae bacterium
GTACAAGCCATCGATGGAACACGAACCTGCTTTGCAACTGGCGTCGTAGTTGGCATGGACCCGGCCCCGCTCCGACTCTTCCTCATCCGCCACGGTGAAACTGAGTGGTCCCTCTCCGGGCAGCACACGGGCCGCACCGACCTGGCGCTGACCACACGCGGCCAGGACCAGGCCCGCACCCTCGAACCGGTGCTGCGGGCCATTCCGTTCGATCACGTCCTCACCAGCCCGGCACGCCGCGCCCGGGAGACCTGCGCGCTTGCCGGCCTCGGCGGATCAGCCGAGATTGAGCCCGACCTGGCGGAATGGGACTACGGCGAATACGAGGGCCGCACGTCCCGCGACATCCGCCAGGAACGGCCGGGTTGGAACGTCTTCCGGGATGGCTGTCCCGGCGGTGAGTCGGTCGGTGCGGTTTCTCAGCGAGCCGACCGGCTGATCACGCGTGGCGCGGCATTGAGTGGCAACGTCGCGCTGTTTTCCAGCGGCCAGTTCGGTTGCAGCCTGGCTGCGCGCTGGATCGGCTTACCCGTTATCCAGGCGCAGCATCTGATGCTGGGCACGGCGTCCATCAGCGTTCTCGCCCACAATCCCGCCCACCCGGCCTTGCGGGTCATCGCGCATTGGAACCACGCGGCGACTGACCCGCTCTGTTAAGGCCCGTCCGCGCCGCGATCAGGCGCCGACGGCTGCGATAGCCGGGGCGTTGTCGACACGAAGTTCGGCCGCGCGGGCATCACCGTTCACACCGCGCGCCTTGGCTGGCTTGTCGAACAGCTCAAGGAACGGCTTGATGATGTCGATCGGCATCGGGAACACGACCGTCGAGTTCTGCTCGGCGCCGATCTCGGTGAGGGTCTGCAAATAGCGGAGCTGCATCGCCGCAGGGACGCTCGACAGGATCTTTGCAGCGTTGACCAGTGTCTGCGCAGCCTGGAACTCGGCTTCCGCGTGGATGATCTTTGCCCGGCGGTCGCGTTCCGCTTCCGCCTGCTTGGCGATCGCGCGGACCATGTTCTCCGTCAGCTCGACGGTTCGGATTTCGACATTGCTGACCTTGATGCCCCAGGTCTCGGTCTGCGCATCAAGGATGCTTTGAACGTCCTCGCTGAGCTTCTTGCGCTCGGACAGCATCTCGTCCAACTCGTGCTGTCCCAGTACGGCGCGCATTGTCGTCTGGGCAAGCATGTTCGTCGCCGGAAGATAGGATTGCACCTGGACGATGGCCCGTTCCGGATCAACCACCTTGAAGTAAAGCACGGCGTCGACCTTCATCGAGACGTTGTCGTGGGAGATCACGTCCTGGGTCGGTATCTCGATGACCTGAATCCGCAAATCGACGCGCACCATCTGCTGGAGGAACGGCAGCAACAGCACGAGGCCGGGGCCCTTTACCCGCTCGAACCGGCCGAGCGTGAAGACAACCGCGCGCTCGTACTCCCGAAGGATCTTTACGGCCGCCGCCACGATGTACAGCCCGATGAGGAGCAGGGGGACGATCAGAAAAGCCGAGCTCATTAGAGAAAGAGGCATGGTGCTAATTTCGCTTCCACGGTTCGGTTGAGTTGCGCCGCTTGCGCAGTCCAGTTCCCGGAAGGCACCCCGAAGATGCTGGTTGCGCCCTGCAGGTCGGCGGGGTGGTCCATCAGTGAGGACAGGCAGATAGCCACCCACTAGGCGAGGTCGCCAGTAGTGGAGTGAACGACGCGAGAAGGGAGCAGATTGCCACGGTGGCCGTGTAGGCGGAGCGAATCATTGGCTTCGTTCCTTTGTTGACATGGGCCTGCCGCATGTGGGCTCCGAGATCTTCGCAGCTCTGACCCTAATCTCCGAAACACGGGACAGGGAGGCTCGGAAACTACCTATCGCCAGTCGATACGGCCACGATCATGATCGTACGCCAGCTCTTCGCCGGCCCTGCTCGGCGGCCATCGCGCGAGCAACCCGCCTGCGCCGCGGTTCGCCGAGCACCCAATGAGCAACGGCAAAGTCCTGGCATAAGCGACCGAGCTCCTCCATAATCGGCGTTCTCGCTACGCAGCCTCGGCGCAGTTGGCTGAGATCAGAAGGGGCGCGCCCTGGCGCAATTCGTGGGACGTTCCCGCGACGGCCAGCGTCATGCGCTCGCCGGACAGCAGGGTCGCCTCGACGACCGGGTCCGCATGCCTGACGGTGATCTTCAACGCGCGGCCGCGCCACTGCGCTCTGAAAGAAAGTGCGCGCCAATCCTTGGGAAGTTGCGGATTCAGCGCCAAACCGTCGGCGCGCCACGACAGCCCGGCGAAGCCGAGCACCGCTGTCATCCAGATCCCGCCGAGTGCCGCGATATGTACGCCACCGTCGATGGCCGCGTCGGTGTCGGCGAGATCGATTGCCGAGGTCTGTCGAAAGAAGTCCAGCGCCTTCTGGTCACGCCCCAGCCGGGCGGCGACGAGGCCGTGCATGGCGCGGCTGAGCGAACTGCCGTGGCAGCAGCGAGGCTCGTAATACGCGAAGTTTGCCATTCCGGCTTGGCCTGGAAACTCCTCGGGCAGCAGTCCCAGGAGGGCGACCACATCGGCCTGCTTGATCACCTGGGATGCCCTCGTGCGCTCGCGCCCGAGCACGACGTCCATTGGCACGGACCGGCCTTCGTATTTCGTCAGATCGATGTCTTCGAGCCCGAAATATCCCTCGAACTGCTCGAACAACCCGGTCCTGGGGTCGAGCCCCGTTGCGATCGTGTCGGCGACGCGCGACCAATCCCTTAACTCGGCGTCGTTCAGACCGATGCAGCGGGAAAGGTCGCTCCAGCGTTCTGGCCAGCGCTCGCGCATCAAGGCAACCACCTCGGTCCCTCGCCGGATGTTCCAGCGAGCCATCACGTTGGTGAAGGCATTGTCATCGATGGTCTCGTGGTATTCGTCCGGACCGATCACGCCGCGGAAGTGATGCAGGCCGTCTGCTTCCGACACGGCGCGGCTGGCCCAAAACCGGGCGGTCTCGAGCAGAATCTCGGCGCCGGCGTCGAGCAGGAACGCGTCGTCTTCGGTCGCCGACCAGTATTGCCAGACGGCGTAGGCGATGTCGGCGCTGATGTGTTGTTCCTGCGTGCCGCAGAGAATCCTGACGACCTTTCGGTCCGGTCCGATGGCCTGCTCCGGCGTTGCCTCGGCGCCGGTATCGGCGGACTCCCAGGCATACAATGCTCCGCGCAAACCCATGCGGGCAGCCTTCGCCCGCGCGCCGTCCAGAGTATGGAAACGATACATCAGCAACGCCCGGGCCGCCTCCGGCCAGGTCAGGGTGTAGAACGGGAGCAGGAAGATCTCCGTGTCCCAGAACACGTGCCCACGGTAATTCGCTCCGGTCAGCGCCCTGGCAGCGATCGAGACGCGTTCGTCGTGCGGATTCGCGGCACTGTTCAGGTGATAGGCCGCGAAGCGCAGCGCCTGCTGAGCCGGCCCGTCGCCGTCGACCTCGACATCGCTGCGATCCCACCGATCGACCCAGGCAGCCTCGTGTCGGGCGAGGACCCGACGCCAGCCCAGCGTGCGAACGGCCCCGAGTTTTTCATGGGCATCCTTTCCAGGATCGCAGTCGTCCGCGTCGCTCCGGATCACCGCGACTGATCGGTCGAAGCACGCCACCTGTCCGGGGCGCGCCCTCCAGGTCCAAGCCTGCTTGAACGGACCGAGCACGTGCGCCGGCAGTTCCTTGCCGTCGACGCTGAGCGACGCGGCGGCGGTGATCCCAAGACGCTTGCCGGAAACGTTCGTGCGCCAGACGCCGAGATCCTGATCGAGCTGTTCGTTGATGAGGCCGAACGCCAGTCCGTCGAACGACGCCTCGAACGTGACCTCGGTGTCGCCGGTCTCGACCTCCATTCGAATCAATTGCACGCCGACCGCGCGGTCGTCGAGCGATACGAGACGAAGCACGCTCAGGCGGATCGCCACGGCCGCCGCGCGCGCCAAGTGGCCCTCGGTGAGCAGCAGGCCGCGTCGGAGGTCCAGCGTGCGACTATGGAACGACACGTTGTCCGGGTGCGGCACCAGTGGGCCGCTTGGCAGCGAGATCTGCACCCGCAGCCAGTCGGGCGCGGGAACGAGTCCGGGAAAGGGCTGTTCGGCGCCGAGTGTGTCGAACAGGCCCGCGACATAGGTGAGGGTGGGGGAGACGCCACTCCCGCCCCGATTGATCGCTCGTCCGCCTGGCACCCCGAGGAAGCCGTTGCTGATCGCGAAGCGCGACTGCCGGCTGCCGTCGCGAAGCGGATCGAAACCCTGCTGACGGACCACCCAGGCGGGATCCAGCGCCGGCTCTACTGCCTGTTGCATCGTCTGCTGCCCACTCATGCCTGCCGCCGGCAGAGCTGTCCGTGCGCGAGCCCGGCGGTGGACACGTCGTCGAGGCTTGATACCACGAGGTCGGCCTCCGCTGTTCGCAGGAGTGCACCGTCGTGCAATCGTGCAACTCCGAGCGCCGTCATGTTGCCGCTTCGGGCGGCCTGGATGCCGGCCGGCGCGTCCTCGGCGACGAAGCAATGCCCGGCGGCGATCCCCAGCTCCGAGGCGGCGAGCAGGAAAATCTCCGGGTCCGGCTTCCCATGGTGCAGGTCGCGCCCGCAGACGTTGGCGCGGAATGCGTCGAGCAGGCTCGCGCCATTGTCGAGGCGGATCGGCCGCATCATGGCATTCGCGTTCTTCGAAGACGATGCGACGGCCATCGGCCAACCGAGCGCCATGATCGCCTGGACGAGGCGAAGCGCATCGGGAAAGGCCGTGACGGCGCCCACCTGGATCAGCGCTTCCAGCCGTGCCTGTTTTCGCTCGGCATAGCCCACCGCCTGCCGTTCGGCGTTGGGCACCTCCAACGCCTGCAGGGCGGCCAGGGCGCCGTCTGCGCGCGGTTTGCCGGCTACCTGCGCCTGATACATCGCCGTCGTGAATCGCGCGGGATCGGCCAAACCCGTCAGCGCCTCGCGCCAGGCGCGCTCATGCGGCGACGCGAGCAGGACGCCGTCCACGTCGAAGATTGCGGCGGTGAGCTGCGTCCGGGGAGCCGATCCGGGATTCGTGTGCTCCGAGATCGTCATGGTCATGGCGGCTCCAAATCAAACGTTGTTTCAGGCAATCTGCAGCCGGGAGAAGACGGGTCGCTTCGCAACATCCAGGAGGAAGGCGAAGGCGGCCGCAGCGGCGAGCGTGCACGCGACGACGGGGATCGGAAGTGGCGCCATCGCGAGCCCGAAGATCACGAGCACCGACGCAATCGGCACGTCGGCCACTGACGATGCGAGAACCCAATTGCTCGGACACGAGTCCCACAGGCGTTCGAGTTTCCGCGGCGTGTAGATTATCACCCGGCTGCCGAACACCAGTGCCAAGAAGGTCAGCGCCCGCGGCGCGTCGGTTCCGAATCCGAGGACATATTTGCCAACCGCCAGCGCGCACACGCCGAACGCAAGCAGGAAGGGGCCCATGACGGCGCCGGCGATGGTGAGTTCGCGGATGCGCCATGAACTCGGCCGCGGCGACGGCCGGAGATTGTCCGTGGTAAGCGACATGGCGAGGAAGTCGCCAGCGATCGGCAGGATCACCATGAGCAGGGGGTTCAGGATCGCATGCCCTGTCATGACCAGGCCGACGGTCAGCAAGAGCAGCGTCACGGTCTTCTTGGTGACCGAGTTGAGGGTGTAGGTCAGGATGCGCTGAAACGTCACCCGGCCCTCGCGGGCTGCCGCGACGATACCAGCGAGGCCGGGTTCGGTCAGCATCATGCCGGCCGCGGACTTCGCACTTGGGTCGTCGACCGGCAAGAATCGGGCAATCGCGGTCACCGTCCACTCCTCGTTCGACAGATAGCGGACGCACCGCTCGTAAGTAACGTCGACGCCGCGCCTATGACGCTGTCATGCTGGCTGCGCTGCGAGAGCAACGCATCCGCTGAGAACGTTACCTCGCGCCAGTGACGCGGCGGCAGGGTCGGAAAATACTCATTCCGTTGCTCGTCGAGCCGAGGGTACGGAGAATCTCCCGCTCATCCCAATCCGCCGAACTATACGGCGACCGAATAGGCAGTAAATCTCCATCTTGATTGGCGCCGAAGCCAGGGGCGGCAGAATGAGCATGATCGAGACAATCTCACCGCCAGAGACCGGCCCAACCTACCGTAGCCATGCGAGAGAGGACGAAGCGTTTTACGTTGTCGAAGGAGAAGCTGGTGATCACATATTTCCCAGGTGGCTTCGAGCAAAGCTTTCTCGATACGGAACAGATGTTGGAGGAAGGCAAAAGCCAGGCTGACGTGACACAGATGCTCGGTGAACGATATGGCCTGACGTTTCGCCCTTCACCAACATAACGTCTCGACCGGAGTGGAGCGGCGGAATGATCGGGCAATGGCCGGGTCAATACGGCAATGCGGCAGACACCGCTGCGATGAAGTCCGCCTCTGTCATTTGCGGTAGGTCGATCATGGCATTACCGTCATGAGAGGATAGAAGGACGGCAGGGCTTATGGTGTCTGATATCGAGGCGAATAAAGCCACGATCCGGCGACTGGTCGATGCCCATAATCGACAAGACGCGTCGGGAGCAGCGGCATGCTTTGACGCGAGCGGTACGAACCATGGCCGTACCGCCGGCCCATCTGGGATGGAGCGAATATATCGAAGCCTTTATTCAACTTTCCCAGACTATCACTGGGAAATACAGTTGCTGATAGCGGAAGGCGATTCGTTAGCCCTCCACGTCATACAGACTGGAACGCATCGCGGCAAACCTGAACTCCCAGTCTTGGGTGGATTGATCCAAAAAGTCGCCCCAACGGGGAAGGCCGTATCGGTGCCCAACATCCATTTGTATCAGATGAAGGATGGTCTGATATTGAAGCATCAGGCCGTACGAGACGATCTCGGCATGATGCAGCAGTTGGGATTGTTGCCCGAGGCTACCCGGGACGTATCGCGGCCGGCACGATGAAGCTTCCCGTTCTTTTCATGTTGACGCGTGGTGGTGCCCGCCGGCCAATACGGCTCTTGGCCACGGGGAAGGCCTCTCCACACGCTCAGGAACTCGCGAATGTGAGTTAGTTACCAGCCGATTTCCCCGCACTTTCACAAACGACGCAGACCGTGTGAAAACCCTGTGCGGAGGGATTCCGGCGCGGCGTGAGAGTTGGTAGAATCCGGCATGTCTCACATCCCCGGTCACGAGCGATCC
>JBDTFI010000537.1:0-5141 GCA_039938035.1 Acetobacteraceae bacterium
GTCGCCCCGGTGCGCTGCACCAAGATCGCCGCCAAGCTGGTCCGCACCTTCACCGACCGTCACGGCCTGCGCGACCTGTGCAAGGAGTTGCTGGGCGTGGAGATCAGCAAGCAGCAGCAGACCTCGGACTGGGGCGCGCCGGAATTGTCGGCCGAGCAACTCGCCTACGCGGCGTCGGACGTGCTGTACCTGCACGCGCTCTGGGCGCGGCTGGAGGCGCTGTTGCGCCGCGAGGGCCGGCTGGCGCTGGCCGAGGCGTGCTTCGCCTTCCTTCCGGCCCGCGCCCGCCTCGACCTGCTCGGCTACGACGATCCCGACATTTTCGCGCACTGAGGCCGCCCGAACGTCCATGGCGGCGCGTCGCTGGCGGGAAACGAGTCCGCCGAGACCATATCGACCAGATCGGATTGCTCCTTGTGAGCCTCGCGATCGGCGTCCTGAAGGGCTGGTTTCTCCGTTAATCCGGTCATGGTGCTTCTCCTTGGCGTTTCGTGCGTGAGCGGTGTCGTCAGGCAGCGGCCCGCGTAGCCTCCGTCGCGGCGTGCCGCCCCGCCTCGCCCTTGGGCACTGCTCCATTTGCCAACACCGCGGCGGTGGCGAGGGGGCTACAGACATCGGCGGTCAAACGCAGCCCGGCCCCTTGCATCCACTCCTGGTGCGCGTCCCACATCGCGGCGACATCGCGACAGGCGTGCAGGCGCTCAAGTAGCCGATGCGCGTCGGACAGCCCCTCCTGCCGGCGGCGCAGCCAGTCGGCCATCAGCGTCTCCGCACTGGCGAGCAGGACGGTCTGCGCCTGAAGCATCGCCTGAACTCCCTGACGCGCCGATGCGACGGCAACCCGTGTCATGGCCTCCTCCGGCGCTGTCGTGGAGCCTACACCCCGTTCGCGGATCATGTTCATGATGGTTCTCCTTTCATCTGTGCGTTCGGTGTCGGGGGTGTCGGGAACGGCTCCCGGCTCACCCGACGAACACTGAGCCGGCGTGGGCGCTTGTCCCGCGTCCGCCAGACGATCGACTGGCCTTCCGTGAGCCCGATCAGGGCCGCCCCGACCAGGGACAGCACGGAGATCCGCCCCTTGCTGATGTCGGCCTGGTACGGAAACACCAGCTGCGCACGCCGGGTCGCGCCCGTCCGATCGTCGGTGAACTCGACGTAGGAATTCATTGCGACCACCTCCTCCGGCATCCAGTCCGGTGGGACGATGTCGGCCCGTTGAAGCTCATCGAGCAACATCAGCACGTCATCGGCCGGATAACGCTCCACGGTTGCCTGCGCCAGCGTGATGAGCCGGTGGTGGTCATCAGCCGACACCAGAAGCGGCGGCTGGTCCGCGCCTGCTTCGAGAACGATCTGGTCAACCATGGCTGGTCCTCCCTCTTGCTCTGTTGATGGTTCTCAAGCTGGTGCGCGAACGCTTCGGCCGCGTGTCACCCGTATGACAAAGTATGTCAGCGCGCGCCGTGGCGGAGCGGCAGGATGACCTCGGCGCGCAGGCCGCCTTCGGGTCGGTTCGAGAGGACGAGGCTGCCGCTTTCCCGCGCAAACGCCTGGCGGGCTATCGTCAGGCCAAGGCCGACCCCCCCGGTGCGGCGGTTGCGGGAGGCGTCGAGCCGGCGAAACGGCTCGAACACATGATCCATGTCGGCATCGGCAATCCCGGGGCCGTCGTCGTCGACGGTAACGCGCAGGCCGGATGGCTCCTCGGCCATGGCAACGCGGGCGCGACCGCCATACGTCACCGCATTGTCGATCAGGTTCGCGAAGGCCCGCTTCACGCTCACCGCACGGACCATGAGGACACAGTGGGGGGAACCCGACAGGGTGGCGGAATGGCCGGCATCGCTCGCGGCGTCCACGAGGGTCGTCAGGAGCGATGCCAGATCGGTCAATCGGGGGGTCTCGACGTCGTCTTCCCCACGGAGATAGGCGAGCGTCGACTCGATCATCGCCTCCATCTCCGTCAGATCGCGTTCGATGTCCGCCTGAACGTCCTTTTCGGCGAGCAGCCCGCAGCGAAGGCGCAGCCGCGCGATGGGCGTGCGCAGGTCGTGGGAGACCGCCGCCAGCGCCTGCGTGCGGTCCTCGATGAGCCTATGGATGCGGCGCTGCATCGCGTTGAACGCCTGCTCCGCCTGTACGACCTCCTTCGGGCCGCGTTCGGCCAGCATCATCGGCTGGTCGTGCGCGTAGCGGTTGGCGGCGTCCGCGAGGCGCCGGAGCGGGGCGTTGATGCCGTGCAAGAGCAGGACCGCGATGGCGACGACACTGGCGAAGACGAGAGAGACCGCGAGCAGCGCGGCCTGCACCGCCGGAACAGCGGTCGGGATCATCGCCGCCGAGAACACGACATACGAGCCGTCGGTCAGCGGAACCGCCCCGAGCAGGACGTTTCGCGAGCCTCCGGCCGCGTGTTCATCCCAGCGGAGGGGGACGTCGCGGCCGGCGAGCCCGGGGATGAGCGTTGCCAACTGCTCCCGCAGCCCGAACAACGCCGGGTCTTCCGTGGCGCGATCGTCCACCAGGGAGGTCGCGCTCCAGATCGCGCGAAAGCTTGCCGAGGACAAGGCCCGCGCCGCCGCGCCACGCTCCCGCGCGGGGAGCGTGGTGAGTTCGTCGATCGCGGTTTCCAGGCGGCCGGCCACCTGCGCGACACGCGCGGTTTCGGCAATATTCGTCGCGATCAGGCGGTACGCGAGGATGCCGCCGAGATAGACAGCGAGGGCGGTGACGAGCAGGAGCAGCAGCGTCCTCCCGGCCAGGCTGCTCGGCCAGGGGGAACGGACGATCATGGCTGCGTGACGTCGGGCACGAACATGTAGCCGGTGCCGCGTACCGTCTTGATCATGGTCTGCTCGCCCGGCTCCGGCTCGATCTTCTTGCGCAGCCGACTGACCAGCACGTCGACGCTGCGATCGAATACTTCGCCGAGGCGCTTGCGCGACAGCTCCAGCAGCTGATCACGGCTGAGCACGCGATGCGGGTGCTCGAGAAATGCCAGCAGCGTGTCATATTCCGCGCCGGAGAGGTCCACCGCGGCGCCATCCGGGTTGGCCAGCTCCCGGCGGGCCAGGTCGAGGGTCCAACCGGCGAAACGCAGGCGCCGGCCGCGCGGCACCGAAGGCTCGGTCACGGTCATTCGCGAGCGGCGTAAGACGGCCCTGATGCGGGCGACGAGTTCCGGCCCGCTGAAGGGCTTGGGCAGATAGTCGTCGGCGCCGAGTTCGAGGCCAAGCACCCGATCGGTCTCCGACGCGCGGGCCGTCACGATGATGATCGGGATCGTGCTCCTGGCGCGCAGCATCCGGCACAGATCCATCCCCGTCGTGCCGGGCAGCATCACGTCGAGCAGCACCAGGTCGATCGGCAGTCGCTCCAGCGTCTCCCACATCTCCTGCCCATCGCGGGCCCCGCTCACCCGAAAACCATCGTCCTGGAGGGTCCGGGTGATGAGACGGCGCATGCCGGCGTCGTCTTCCACCGCCAGCACATGGGGGCGAGATGGCACGTGAATTCCGTCCTCCCTTGTTTCCACGATAACAGCGTATATCGGGGCCGTCGCGAGGGCGCGCGTGTCGCGTGGTCAATCGCCGCTGACTGGCACGTTTCTTGTCGAACATGTGCGGCCGCGGTTGACCCGACGCGTCCGCCAAGCCTAAGCCACCTACCATGTCCGCCGCCCTCGCCACCGTCACTGCCGACCTCGATGTCGCGCGCGCCGTCCTGGCAACCGAGGCGGCGGCTCTGCGCGCGCTCGGCGTCGCCCTCGATGACGGCTTCATCCGCGCCGTCGATCTGCTGGCGGGTGTCTCGGGCCGGGTGGTGGTCTCCGGCATGGGCAAGTCCGGCCATGTCGGGCGCAAGATCGCCGCGACCCTTGCCTCGACCGGCACGCCCGCCCTGTTCGTGCATCCGGCGGAGGCCTCGCACGGTGATCTCGGGATGATCGTGGCGGGCGACGTGGTGCTCGCGTTGTCGAATTCCGGGGAGACGCCGGAGCTGGCCGCCATCCTCGCCCATGCGCGGCGCTTCGCCCTGCCGATCATCGGCGTGACCGCGCGCGCCGGCGCCGCGCTGGCACTCGCCGCCGACGTCGTCCTGCTGCTCCCGCGCGTGGCCGAGGCCTGCCCGATGGGCCTCGCGCCGACCACCAGCACGGTGATGCAGATGGCGCTGGGCGACGCGCTGGCGGTCGCCCTGCTGACAAGGCGCGGCTTCACCGCCGCCGATTTCCGCCAGTTCCATCCGGGCGGCCGGCTCGGCGCACGCCTGCGCCGGGTGCGTGACGTGATGCACGAAGGCGAGGCGATGCCGCTGGGCTCGCCCGATCTGTCGATGGACCGCGCCCTGCTGTGCATGACCGAGAAGCGGTTCGGCTGCCTGGGCGTGACGAACCAATCCGGCCGGCTGGTCGGGATCGTCACCGACGGCGACCTCCGCCGCAACATGGGTCCCGACCTTCTGGTCCGGCGCGTCGGCGAGATCATGACCGCGGACCCGCGCACCATCGGGCCCGATGCGCTCGCCGCCGAGGCGCTGCACGCGATGAACGCGCGTGGGCGGGCGATCACCGCGCTGTTCGTGGTCGACCCCGCCGACCGTCCGATCGGCATCCTGCACGTCCACGACCTGCTCCGCGCGGGCGTCGCATGAGCCTCGCCCCATTGCCCCTTCCCAGGCGGGCCGGGCGAATGCTGGCCGATGCAGGGGCGCGGACCCGTCAGGCCGCTTCGCCGCGCGTGCTCGCGCGGCGCCGCCTGATGATCCAGGCGGCGAAACTGGCGCTGCCCGCGGTCGCGTTGGCGCTGCTGGCGACCCTGGCCGTCTGGCCTGAATTGCAGCGCGAAGTCGGGCGTGCCCGTGCCGCGGCGGACGCGATCGGTCTGATCCAGGGTGCGACGGTGACCGGTGCAGTGTATCACAGTATCGATGAGCGCGGGCGCCCCTACACGCTTACCGCGGCGACCGCGCGCCAGATCAACCCGAACCAGGTCGATCTGACCGATCCGAAAGGTGACATGACGCTACAGAACGGCACCTGGGTGATGCTGCAAGCGCGCAATGGGGTGTACCGTCAGCACGACAATGCGCTCGATCTGTCGCGCGACGTCACGCTCTATCGCGACGACGGGACCACG
>JBDTFI010000538.1:0-4983 GCA_039938035.1 Acetobacteraceae bacterium
GGGGGACGGTCGCGATGCTGCTGGTCGAGCACGACATGGCGGCGGTGTTCGCGCTGGCCGATCGGGTCAGCGTGCTGGTGGAGGGCAGCGTGGTCGCGAGCGGGCCGCCCGCGACGGTGCGGGAAGACGCGACGGTGCGGGCGGCGTATCTGGGCGAAGAGGCGTTCGGCTAGCGCCCCGTTCCGTCATAGCGATCGTGGCGGCGCACCCAGTCCGTCAGATTGTGGTTCGGCCCGGTTTCGGCGCGGCCCTTCGGCGTGAGGTCGAGCAAGCTGTACGCGCCGATCAGGCTGTCGGCGCCACGGGCGTAGCATGAATAGGTGTGGAAGATGTCACCCGTCGCGTCCTTGAGGAACACGCTCATGCCGGACATCTCGTCGCTGCCGATCTCGCGCCTCTCGTAGTTGTAGGTCGCGCCATTCGCCATCTGTTCCGCCGTGAACGACACCTGATAGTCGTAGTTGAAATCGCCGCCGAACGACGACACCCAGCGAAAGCGCCAACCCATGCGTGCCTTGTAGGCGTCGATCTTCGCCAGGGGCGCGCGCGAGACCGCGGCGAAACTGACGTCGTGATGCTCGAGATGCATCATGGAGGCGTCGATGTGGTCGGAGTGGAACGAGCAGCCCACGCAGCCCTCCTCCCAGTCCGGCCCCATCATGAAGTGCTTGACGATCAGCTGGCCGCGCCCGTCTAACAGATCGGCGAGGCTCACCCGCCCTTCCGGTGCGTCGAACACATAGGATTTCTCGACCCGCTCCCAGGGCAGCGCCCGGCGTTCGCTGGCCAGCGCGTCGCGGGCGCGGGTGAATTCCTTCTCGCGCGCCAGATGCGCCGTGCGGGCGAGGAGCCATTCCTCGTGGGAAACAACCGCGTGTGGTTCCATGTGTGCCTCCTTCTTCATGTTCACGCGAAATAGGCTTCGAGCTTGTCGAGCGCGCCGGTCCAGCCCTGGCGGTGGCCATCGCGCGCCGCTTCGTCGAAGAATTGCTCATGCGTCAGCGTCAGCATCGTGCCGTCGCCGTCCGGCCGGAGCGCGACCGTCACCAGCGACTCCCGTTCGGGCGTGCTGCGCCAGGTCCAGGTGAAGACCAGCTTCACGTCGGGCACCACCTCGCGATAGACGCCGCTCACGTCGTGCTCCTCGCCGTCGGCGGTGCGCGTGATCTTGCGGAAGCGGCCACCGACGCGCGCGTCGGCTTCCGCCAGTACGGTTTCGGCGCCCGCCGGACCCCACCAGCGGACTATTTCCGCCGGATCCGTCCAGGCGGCGAAGATTTTGCGCGGCGGGGCGTTGAGGCGGCGTCGGAGGGTGAGGCTGGGTTTGTCGGACATGCTGGATTCTCCTCCACGAAGGCGGCGAGGCGATCGAGTTGTTCGGACCAGAAGCGCTGATAGCGGCTGAGCCAGGTCACTGCCTGTTCCATCGGCGCGGCGGTGAGCCGGCAGGACACGGTACGGCCGGCCTTGGCACGCGTGACCAGTCCCGCATCCGAAAGCACGTCCAGGTGCTTCATGATCGCGGGCAGCGACATCGGAAAGGGTCGCGCCAACTCGCTGACCGAAAGTCCCTGCTGATCGCACAGGCGTGCGAGCAGCGCGCGCCGCGTCGGATCGGCGAGTGCGGCGAAGGTCCGGTCCAGGGTGGCGGCCAATTGGTCAACCATTCGGTTAAGTGTTGCACCCGCCGGCCGCCCCCGTCAAGTGTTGTCCAGCAGCGGAGAGGAACGACCCATGAGCATCCCGCCCACGATGACCGCCGGCGTCACCACCGCTGGCAGCAGCGTCGACGGCGTCGTCTGGAACATTCTCGGCCAGACCTACAAGCCGCTGCACCGCACCGAGTCGAGCTTTTCCTGGCACGCGATCTTCCCGCCCGGCACCTTCGTGCCGCCGCACGTCCATCCCACGCAGGAGGAGTTCATCTACGTGTTGTCGGGCCGCCTTGATCTGCTACTCGACGGCGCACCCGCCGGGGCGGCGGACGGCGCGCTGATCCGGCTGCCGCGCGCCATCCCGCACGGCATCTTCAACAACAGCGGCGAGGACGTCACCTGCCTGTTCTGGGTCTCGCCCAGCCGGACCTTGTGGGAGCTGTTCGAGAAGATCAGCGACGTGCCCGATCCGGCCGAAGTGGTGCGGCTGGCGGCCCAGCACGAGGTGAACTTCCTGCCGCCGGGCTAGGATGCCGCCGCCGCCCGCCGCCCCTCACGACACCGCCCTCGAGCGGTTCAGCGAGCGGGTGATCTTCGCCAGCCGATGGCTGCTCGCGCCGATGTATTTCGGGCTGGCGCTGAGCCTGGTGGTCCTGCTCGTCAAGTTCGTCCAACGCATGATCGTCGTATGCACCAACGTGCTTTCGACGGATACCAATACGACGATCGTCGAGGTGCTGGCGCTTATCGACCTGTCGCTGATGGCGAACCTCGTTCTCATGGTCATGTTCGCCGGCTATGAGAACTTCATCTCCAAGCTGGAACTCGAGGGCAACCACGACAAGCCGGACTGGATGGGGCATGTCAGCTTTGGCGACCTGAAGCTCAAGCTGCTGGCCTCGATTGTCGCGATCTCCGCCATCCATGTGCTGGAAAGCTTCATGAAGGTGGCGGAGTACACCGACCGGGAACTCGGCTGGGACGTCGGCATCCTTCTGGTCTTCGTCGTCTCCGGCGTATTGCTCGCCGTCATGGATCGCATCTCGGGCGGACACGGCTGAAGGAGTCTACATCCCAAGCGCGCGGCGGTAGACGTCGAGCAGCGTCTCCTGCTCCTCCACGTCGGCGGGTTCCTGCTTGCGGACGCGGATCAACTGGCGCAGCACCTTCACGTCAAAGCCGGCGGACTTCGCTTCGGCGTAGATGTCCTTGATGTCGCCGGCGAGCGCCTTGCGCTCCTCCTCCAACCGCTCGATGCGATCGACCAGGGCGCGCAGCCGGTCACCGGCGACGCCGCTGGTCTTGTCCTCGGTGTGTCCGACTGCATCGAGCGCCATCGCGATCAACTCCGTGTAAGGAAGGGCGGAGTGGATAGCGGGAGGATGGGCGTCCGGTCAACGGAAGCGTTCAACCGGGGTCTTCCTCGGCGTCCGCGGCTTTGACCTCGGCCAGTGCGGCCTTGCCTTCGTGGAATGTCACGACCGTCTCTGGAAGCCCGATCAAGAGCAGCGGGCACGGATTGCCGACACCCCGATGGACGCGATCCTCAAGCTTGCGCCAGTGGGTGGTCGCTTCACCGGACTTATCCGAAACGAAGACCGCGGTGAATGCGTCACCGAAATCGAGCGGATTCCTGCGTCCTTTCGTGCGCTGGACGATGGCGGCCCGCTCGATTGGGATGGTCGCCTCTGCCAGCGCCTGTTCCAGCTCATTCAGAGCGGCGGGAAAATCCACATTGAGGATCGCCTGTGCGTGCGAGACGAATTCGATCTGGAAACCCCCCGCCGTGAGCGCCGTCAGCATTCCGAGCGGCGATCAGTCGAAGAGCGGCAGCCGACGGGTTTTCGGGTCCGCCGCCTCCGGCTGTCGCTGCGACGCGGAGTTGTGGGCGTAAGTCTTCCATGTCGGCTCGTAGTCATCCGTGGATTGATTGCCCCACGACGTCCAGCCGGCATGGACGCCGCGCGAGAATAATTCCATGCGCGGCCGGGGGAAACATGCCTCCATGATTTCGTAGCGCTCGTCCGGCTTGCGCGAGTGCTCTCGCTTCCGGGTGCGCAGCCTGTAGGGCAACAGCGCGTTTGGAATCCACAGATAGAGATGAGCGGTTGGCGCCGCCAATTCCGCCACGGGCAGACTGGATAGCGTGTCGATATCCATAGTGCCGTAGCGATTCAGGCGCTTGTGCTCGGGCGCGACTTTGCCGGTGCGGTTGGTGAACTGCCACGGCGGATCCGCCAAGATACAGGCAAACCGCCGCCCCCTTCCGGCGGTCCGTAGGTCCGCAGCGGGATCCGAGTCGTCATGAGTCATCCAGGGCTTCCCTTCGCCCGCATGGCGCACACGGCCCGGCTCGATTCGTCAACAAACTGCGTCTCAACTCGGTGGCGGAGTGAGCTTACCGGCTAAAACCCTGACGAAAGGTCAATAGGCTGGCTGATCCGGCGCGATCAGCGCTGATGCTTCGCCTGCCACTCCTTGTAGGGCATCCCGTAGACGATCTCGCGCGCGTCGGGGTCGGCGAGCGCGATGCCTTTGGATTCCGCGGCCTCGCGGTACCAGCGGCTCAGGCAGTTGCGGCAGAAGCCGGCGAGATTCATCAGGTCGATGTTCTGCACGTCGGCGCGTTCGCGCAAATGCTCGACCAGGCTGCGAAACGCGGCGGCTTCCAGCTCCGTGCGGGTCGCGGCGTCGAATTCGGGTGCGGGCATGAAATCCTCCTGTCTTCCCGCCGTCTAGATGGCGCGTTCGGCCCCGCTTCGCCATACTCGCGCGGGGGTTTCGCATGGTGTGGCACGATGCGCGCGCGCGGGCGGCGCTGAGGGCGATCTTCGACGGCGCGGTGGCGGCGGCCGATCCGCGCCTGATGCTGGCGGCGCATCTGCCGGCCAGGCCGCGCGGGCGGGTCGTCGTGGTGGGCGGCGGCAAGGCGTCGGCGCTGATGGCGGCGGCGCTGGAGGCGGCGTGGCCGGACGTGGCGCTGGAGGGCACCGTCGTCACCCGCTACGGGCACGCCGTGCCGACCGCGCGGATCGAGGTGATCGAGGCGGCGCACCCGGTTCCCGACGCCAACAGCGAACGCGGCGCGCGGCGGCTGCTGGAGCGCGTGCAAGGGCTGGGCCGCGATGATCTGGTGCTGGCGCTGATCTCGGGCGGCGGCTCGGCGCTGCTGACGTTGCCCGCGCCGGGGCTGACGCTCGGCGACAAGCAGGCGGTGAACCGCGCGTTACTGGCGTCGGGCGCGACGATCGGGGAGATGAACGCGGTCCGCAAACATTTATCAGCCATCAAGGGAGGGCGCCTCGCCGCCGCCGCCGCGCCGGCACGC
>JBDTFI010000539.1:0-3168 GCA_039938035.1 Acetobacteraceae bacterium
AGGGTCCCCGGTTCCACGGAAGCCTCGCAGATGGGCGCTGGCTGCCCCGGCGGATCGACCCCGAGATCACGCGCGGGCCGAGGCTGTAGACTGCCATGCGCTCGCTCATCGCGCTGATGGTTGGCGCCATCCTCGCCGCCGCGCCGCTCACGGTCCCGACGGCCAGGGCGTCGCCCGACCCCGCGCGGACGGCGATCCGGATCGCCTTGCTGAACTGGACGGCGGCGTTCAACGCCCGCGACACGGCCCACGTCTGCGATCTCTTAGCGCCCGACCTGCGCTACGATTATCAAGGTTCTCCGGAACGCGACTATGGCGCGCTCTGCGCCTTGCTTCGGCACACTCTCGACGATCCCAAGAGGATCTTCAACTATTCCCCTGATATCAAGGAAATCCTGGTCTCGGGTGATCTCGCGGTCGTCCGCCTGATCTGGACGCTGAAGGTGACCCGCCCCCCTGTGGTGGGCGCGGCGGTGTCGCGGGAAGTCGGCCTCGACGTGTTCAGGAAGCAGGCGGATGGAAAATGGAAAATCGTGCGGTTCATGGCCTACGAGGACAAGCCGTCGCCTCCGTCTCACAGGAGCATTCCATGGCGCCGATCGATCCCTGGCTTGCACTCGGCGTAACGGCATCGACGATGGCGACGGATGCGGTCTACGTGCTGTTCAACGCGGCGGTCTCGGCCCGCCGCCGGGTGGGTGCGGCGAACTGGAGCGGCCTTTGGTACCTGCTCTCGGCCTTCGCCGTCATCAGCTACACGACGTCCTGGATCTATGTCGTCTTCGCCGCCATCGGATCGTGGATCGGGGCGTTCCTGTCGATGACCTGGTTGCGCGACCGCTAGAGCGTGTTCGGATCATATGAAGCGCCGATCTCCGCGCGACCGCGCGGCGGAGGAGGGGCGCGGCAGGTCGCTTCGTTGTGTCCACAAATCCTGTTCGCAACCGCGAAAGATGTGCACGAATGCTGCAACTGCGAACGGCATTATGTGCACAGATGCTGCACCTGCGAAGGCCAATGTGTGCACAAACCCGGGGGCGGCGTCGCCGATGTGACCACATCTCCGGGGGTCTTTCGGTGTCGCGGCCTCGATGCGTGACGATTCGATCCGAGCCAGGAGCGCTCTAAGTCCCGGTCATCCCGCCCGGTAGCGCTCGATCCCGTCGGACCCGCGCTCCAGCAGCAGCTCCCGCCGACCCAGCATATAGTTCACGTGCGCCAAGACCTCGCCGAAGGCGAATCCGGTCTGATGCGGGTCGAGCACGCGCGGGAACACCGGGGCGATGAGTTCGGCCGCCGACAGCGCCACCCCGCGGCAGGCGGCGGCGATCACCGCGCACCGCCCGGCATGGTGCTCGAGCAAGGCGTCGATGCGCGCGTGCAGCCCGTGGAACGGCAGCCCGTGTCCGGGCAGCACCAGCACGTCCGCCGCCACCGTCGCGCGGATCGCGGCGAGGGAGCGGAGATAGATGCCCAGCGCGTCGGCCTCCGGCTCCATGGCGTGGACGCTGACGTTGGGCGAGATCTTGGCGATCACCTGATCGGCGGCGAAGAACAGCTTCTCCTCGGCGCGCAGCAGCATCGCCTGCTCCAGCGCGTGGCCGCCCCCGGTCAGCACCTGAAACGCGCGCCCGCCAAGCGCCAGCGTGTCGCCCTGTTGCAGGCGGGTGTAGGTGCTGGGCACGCCGCTGGTCTGGCGGAGGTATTCGTGGCCCCGGCTCAACACCAGTTCGGTCGTCGCGGCGTCCAGTCCGTGGCGGCGATAGAACGGGCGATGCATGTCCGCCCCCAGGTCGCCCGGGGCGTATTGCAGCGCCAGGCTGAACAGATATTCTGGGCGTGGCATCAGCAGCTTCAGGTCGAAGCGCTCGGCCAGCCACCCGGCCAGGCCGACATGGTCGGGATGGTAATGCGTCACGATCAGCCGCGTCAGCCGCCCCGGCTTGTCGCCAAATTTCGCCAGCGGCCCGGCGAGCGCCTTGTCCCACAGCGTCCGGCAGCGGTCATCGCCCAACCCGGTATCGAGCGCGGCCCAGCCGTGGCCATCCTCGATCAGGTAGATGTTCACATGATCGAGCCGATACGGCAGCGGCAAGCGCAGCCACAGCACGCCGGGAGCGATCGGGCGCAGGCCGCCCGGCGGCGGCGGCTCGGGATAGGGGAACGTGAGGGTCTCGGTCATGCGTCAGCCCGTGCTGGTAAGCGCCATGCCCGCGACGGCCGGCACCAGGTCCCATTCGGGGGCGCCTGGGCGCGGCGGCTCGCACCAGAACGGCACGGCGTTGCGGGTCCTGACGTTGGGCTCCAGCCCCATCGCCGAGCGCAGCGCGCGAAACAGCGCCCCGTGCCCGACCACCAGCACGGCGGCGGGCAGGGCGGTCGCGCGGTTTACCGCCGCGACGGCGCGGGCGCGCAGCGCGACGAAGGTCTCGGCACCCTCCGGGTTCCACTCGCCGGCCACCCAGGTGGCGAACCACTCGGTCATCGGCTGGCCCTCCTGCGCGCCGAACGCCACCTCGCGCAGGCCCTCGTCGATGGCGACCGGCAGCCCCAGCGCCTCTGCCGCGATGTCGGCCGTCACCCGCGCCCGCGACAGCGGGGAGGAGACGATGGTGCGGATGCCGCGGTTGGCCAGCAGCGGCGCCGCCGATCGGGCCTGCGCGAGCCCGGTCGGATTGAGCGGGATATCGACGTTGCCCTGGGACAGCCCGCGCGCGTTCCAGTCGGTCTCGCCGTGGCGGAGGAACCAGAACGGCGTCCGCGCGAGCGTCCCCTCGGGCTGCATCAGGCCTTCAGCCCCTCGGCTTCCATGACCTTCTGCACGGCCGGACGGGCCAGCATCCGCTTGTAGTGGGCGGCGCAGTTCGCCGGCAGCGGGATGTTCATGCGCGCGGCGGCCCAGAATTCGACGTAGAACAGCGCCGCGTCGGCGACCGAGAAGCTGGATCCGCACAAATAGTCCTTGCCGGCCAGCGCCTTGTCCAGCAGGGCAAGGCCCTTCTCGGCCATCCCACGGCCCTTCTCCTTCACCTTGTCGGCGTCGTCGGCGCTCGGCGCGTAGTTGGCCGGCCCGAACAGGCGCGAGAAGCCCTGCATGTGAATGGTGGACACCGCGTAGTCCATCGCCTCCAGAGCGCGGGTCTGCGCCTCCACGTCGTCGGGCAGCAG
>JBDTFI010000540.1:0-5607 GCA_039938035.1 Acetobacteraceae bacterium
ACAGCGACCCCGTTATAGGCCTTCTGGCCGATCGCCTCGGCGGTATAGCCGAGCCCGGCGAAATCGAGGCCGGGGAAGGCGGCGGTCTCGCACTTGATCTCTTGCAGCACCAGGATGTCGGGACACGCCCGTTCGAGCCAGCGGAGCACGTGCGGTCCGCGCTGGCGGATCGAGTTGACGTTCCAGGTGGCGAGCTTCATGCGAGTGGTGAACCCTCCCCCAACCCCTCCCGCAAGGGGAGGGGGGACGCAAGAGGCGCCACCCCCTTAGTCCACCGAGAAGCTCGTCCCGCACCCACACGCCGAGGTCGCGTTCGGGTTGCGAATGGCGAAATGGCTGCCCATGAGGGCGTCCGTGAAGTCCAGTTCGGCGCCGGCCAGCAGGTCGAGGCTCGCGGGATCCACCAGCACGCGGGCGGCGCCACGCTCGATCACCACGTCGTCGGGCTGGGGCTGCTCGTCCAGCTCGAAGCGGTACTGGAAGCCGCTGCACCCGCCGGCCAGCACCGCGACCCGCAGCGCGGGGCGGCTTTCGGCGGCGGTGATCTCGGCGATGCGCTGGGCGGCGCGATCGGTGAGGGCGAAGTTCGGGGTTTGGTCCATGCCAACAACATAAGACGGCCGGGGGCCGAATTGAAGCGCCACGGCGCGGGGTGTAAGGGCGCGCCGATGAACGTCGCGCCCTACGCCGTCCAGGCCAGCCGCGGTCGGTTCCATCCGGAGCCGGAGAGCCCGACCCGCTCGCCCTACCAGCGCGACCGCGACCGCGTCATCCACAGCACGGCGTTTCGCCGGCTTCAGTACAAAACCCAGGTGTTCGTCAACCACGAGGGCGATTTCTACCGCACCCGGCTGACCCACTCGATCGAGGTGGCGCAGATCGCCCGCTCCATCGCTCGCGCGTTGCGGCTCGACGAGGACCTGACGGAGGCATTGGCGCTGGCCCACGACCTCGGCCATCCGCCGTTCGGCCATGCCGGGGAGGAGGCGCTGAACATCGCGATGAAGGGTTTCGGCGGGTTCGACCACAACGCCCAGTCCCTGCGGGTCGTGACCTTGCTCGAGAGTTCCTACGCCGCCTTCGACGGGCTGAACCTCACCTGGGAAACGCTGGAGGGGCTGGTCAAGCACAACGGCCCGTTGACCCGTCCGCCGGCCTATATCGCCGACTACAATTCCCGCCACGGGTTGGAGCTGAGCACCCACGCGAGCGCGGAGGCGCAGGTCGCCTCGCTCGCCGACGACATCGCCTATCACGGCCACGACCTCGATGACGGGATGCGCGCGGGCCTGTTCGGCCCCGCCGACATCGCCCATCTGCCGGTGGTGCATGAGGCGCTGCACGCCGCCCGGCACGCGAGCCTTGACGTGCCTCCGGCGCGGCTGCGCCATGAGACGATAAGGCGGGTGATCGACGCGCTGGTGTCTGACGTGATCGAGGAGACCGGGCGCCGGCTGGCGAAGCTCGGCCCGGCCAATCCCGACGCGGTGCGCCGGGCGAAGACCCGCATGGTCGCGTTCAGCCCGCCGATGGCGGAGGCGAATCGCTCGATCAAGGACTTCCTTTACGCCCGCATGTACCGCCATTGGCGCGTCAACCGGATGACCGCGAAGGCGCGGCGGCTCACCGAGGAGCTGTTTCGCCTGCTGCACGCCGACCCGTCGCTGCTGCCCGACGACTGGCGGGGGCGCGCCGGCGAGGACGGGACCGCCAAGGCGGCGTGCGTGGTGGGCGATTACATCGCCGGCATGACCGACCGCTTCGCCGCCGATGAGCACCGGCGACTGACCGACATCGCGGTTTCGGGGTAGAACGCCACCCATGACCGACCTTTTCGCCGAGATGCGCGCGCGCGTGCTGGACGCCGTGCGCGCGACCATCCCCGATCTTCCCGACGACATCGCGGCCCGTATCGAGGTGACACCGACGCGCGAGGCGGCGCATGGCGACATGGCGGCCAACGCCGCCCTGGTGGCCGGCAAGGCCGCCCGAATGGCGCCCGCGAAGCTTGCCGCCGCCCTGGTCGAGCGGCTGCGCGCGGCGCCCGAGATCGAGAGTGCGGAGGTCGCCGGTCCCGGCTTCATCAACCTCCGCTTGCGCCCCGCCGCGCTTCTGACCGTCCTGCCCGCGATCCTCCGCGCCGGGGAGGCGTACGGCGACAGCGCCGCCGGGGGCGGTCTTGCCGTCAACGTCGAGTATGTCTCCGCCAACCCCACCGGGCCGCTGCATATCGGGCATTGCCGGGGCGCCGTGGTCGGCGATGCGCTGGCCAATCTGATGGCGAAGGCCGGGTACGCGGTCACCAAGGAGTACTACGTCAACGACGCGGGCGGACAGGTCATGGCCCTCGCCTGGGCGGTGTACTGGCGGTATCTGCAAGCGGTTGGCGCGCCTATGATCGAGGCGGATTTTTCGGCACGGGTGCCGGGAGGCCTTCAGTACCGGGGCGATTACCTTATTGCCGTCGGGGAAGCGTTGGCTGTCCAATATGGCGATTCTCTTGCCGAACCGGACGGCGGGATCGGGGCGACCGACAGGTGGATCGGAGTTGTTCAGGATTTCGCGGTCGAGAGCATGATGCGGAGCATCCGCGAAGACCTCGACCTGCTCGGCGTCCATCCGGATGTCTTCACCTCGGAACGCGTGCTCGTGGAGCGGCACGCCGTAAGCGACGTGATCGCCATGTTGGATTTAGACGGGCTGATCTACGAGGGCGTGCTCGATCCGCCCAAAGGCAAGACGCCGGAGGACTGGGAACCGCGGCCGCAAACGCTGTTCCGCGCCACCCGGTTCGGCGACGATGTGGACCGCCCGCTCCGCAAGTCGGACGGCTCGTACACCTACTTCGCCAACGACATCGCCTATCACGCCGACAAGGTCGATCGTGGCGCCAAGCTGCTGATCGACGTGCTCGGCGCCGATCACGGTGGCTACGTCTCGCGCATCAAGGCGGCGGTGAAGGCAGTCTCGCACGGGCAAGCCGACTTGGAGGCGGTGCTATGCCAGACGGTGCATGTGCTGCGAGGCGGCGTCGCCGTCCCCATGTCCAAGCGTGCGGGGACGTACGTCACCCTGGCCGAGTTGATCGAGGAGGTCGGCCGCGACGCCGTGCGCTTCACCATGCTGACCCGCAAGGCCGACGCGCAGATGGAGTTCGACCTTGACCAGGTGGTGGCGCAGACGCGTGACAACCCGGTGTTCTACGTCCAGTACGCGCATGCCCGTTGCCGCTCCGTCCTGCGCGCCGCCGCCGAGATGTTCGGCGCCGAGGCGACCGCGGACGCGGCGCTGGCAGGGGTTGCGCTGGACGGGTTGCGGGCCGAGCCGGAGCTGGCGCTGATCCGGCGGCTGGCACAGTGGCCGCGCTGCATCACTGCCGCCGCCCACGCGCGCGAGCCGCATCGAATCGCGTTCTTTCTCTATGATTTAGCGGCGGACTTTCATACACTGTGGAACCGAGGCAAGGACGATTCGACGCTGCGGTTTCTGCAAACCACGCAACCGGACGACAGCCTCGCCCGGCTCGCTTTGGTCGCTGTCACCGCAATCGTCATCCGCTCCGGCCTCGGGGTGATGGGCGTCGCGCCCGTCGAGGAGATGCGCTGAAGTCGCGGGAGGATGGGCGTTGTCCGACGATGTGGCGAACCGGGGTCCGGCTTATCGCGTGCCCCGGGGTGGGATGGACCCGGCCACCAAGCGCCTGGCGCTGATCGCCGCCGGCCTGGGCGGGGCCCTGTTCGTCGTGCTGGGAGCGTGGTCCACCCTGGGGGGACATTCTTCCGCCGTGGTGCCCGTCATCTCGGCGCCTACCGAGCCGATGCGGGTGAAGCCCGCCAATCCGGGCGGCCTCAAGGTCGCCAACGACCTGATCCTCGGCGGCGGACTAGGCGATGGAGACAGCGACAAGCTGGCTCCCGCCCCCGAGGCCCCCGACCCGCTGGCCCTGAAGGCCTCCCCGGTCCTGAAGCCGCCGCCTATAGCCACGCAAGCCGCCGTGCAGCCGGTGACACCGCCGCGTCAGGCGCCCGTGCCGGTGAAGCCGGTCGCCGCGGCCGCCCATCCCGCTCCCGCGACTGCCTCGCCCGCCCACGGTGCGCTGGTCCAGCTTGCCGCCCTGCCGACCCGCGGGGAGGCGGAGGCGGAGTGGCGCCTGCTTGCCCATCGCGACGCGCATTTGCTCGATGGGCGCACGCCGAGTTTCAGCGAGGGGACGGTGAACGGACAGAGTTGGTGGCGCGTCCGCACCGGCGGTTTCGCCGACGAGGCCCAGGCGCGGGGATTTTGCGAGAAGCTGCGCGCCTCCGGAGGCGCCTGCTCGGTGGTGCGATTCTAGAGCGGTATTATCGTAACCGGAAGCGCGCGGCTCACCCCTACCCCCTCCCGCAAGGGGCTACACCATTCACACATCTTGCGGCCGGCGGTGATGCTTGATTCCTGCGGCTCGATTACCGAAGGGGAGCGAGCCGGCGTGGGCGGTGGAACTGTCGCGGTTTGGCGACTGCCGCCTGCAAAAGGGGGGGCTTTCGTTCTGGGCCGTCTGGTCGGTGTCGGACTGTCCGGGCTGCGTATCCGCCCGCTCGGCAGGTGCTCATTGGTTCCGCGAACGCGACGGCACCGCGCGAAGGCCCCTCCAAGCCTCTTCGACCTGGCCGACCAACCAGCGCTGAGCATTGTCAGTGCGCGCCTTGAGGGCAAGATCGCCTGCCAGAAGAACCCGCACCCAGCCGGCTCGCTAGCGTTCGCATCCTGGGTCTGCGCCCGCCTGTCTACTTGACCCCGTCCCAAGCCTGTATTGCGCGCGAGGAGCTTTGAAGGCGGCGAATGGCTCCGCGATGTTCCCGTCACAGGCACGCCTTCCTTCCGCGGCCGGCGCCTCACGCCTGACTGCCTCCGGTGACGTGCTCCGCTCAGGCCATCCCTGGTGCAGCGGCGCGATGTCGTGCGCGACTGCGGGCAATGCAGTACCCGCCGGTGAGAGGCATGGTACGAAAAGCGCGACCCGGCCGCCCCTATCCTGTGGAGCCGTTGCTGCATAATACCGAATAATTGCGGTATTATGTAGCAGCCGCCACCACAAGATAGCGGCGCTACGGCGGGCGCCTCCATACCTTAGGAGGTATGGGCGACACATTCATCATCTCTGGCCTTCGCGAAAAACGGTCGAGCGTAGCCGGCCGGATCGTCGAACTACGCCGCGAGGCTGAGGGGCTAGAGGCGGACCTGTTTCACATCGACGCGGTGCTTCGGCTCTATGAGGTCGAGCCGGCCGATATCCCGACCAAAGGCCGCGTGCCGAAGCGATCGGCCTACTTCGGGCGGAACGAGATCACCCGTCGCATCTATGACGTGCTGAGAACTCAGGGCGCCGTGTGCGCAGCCGAGATCGCGGACCAGACGATGCGCGACAAGGGGCTTGATCCGGTCGCCAATCGGAAGCTGCGGGCCAGCTTTGCGCAGCGGTGCCTTACGTCGCTCCACGACCTGACGAAAGCTGGGACGGTCGAGCGCATCGGCGCCGGGAAGGGCGTACGGTGGAGGTTGATAGGCTTGGGGGAGTAGGAAGCGAGCGAGTTACGCCCGCAGCAGAGGGTGATCCGTGCTACATTC
>JBDTFI010000541.1:0-2952 GCA_039938035.1 Acetobacteraceae bacterium
CCTCGCGGGATGCCATCTCGCGCGATACCCGTAATCCGTGTGCCGCGTTGCCCCGCTCCAAGACGGAGCAAGTACAAGCAAACGGCGCCCCGGAGCAAGGCGCCGTTTGCGCGAGTGAAGGGGTATCAGCGGCGGCGGAGGCGGATCGTCATACCGAGGCCGAGCAAGCCGACACTCAGCAAAGCGAATGAAGCCGGCTCCGGAACAGCTCTGGGTGTGATGCTCTCGGTAGCCCCGGAACTCAGCGAGATGTTGTAGGTAACGCCATTCGTGAGAACCGGCGTGACGAACATCTCGGCGAAGCTCCCCGTATCGGTGTTCGCCGGAGGCACGCCGAACTGCGAGGAAACCTGCGTGTTCAACTCAGCTGGCTGGAACGTGGCGAGCGGCGAGCCCGCGCCCTGGGCCGTCACCGAAAAGCTGTTGGTGATGCTGGCGGTTGCCGTCTCCTGCGGGTTGGCGGCGGTGGAGGCGATCAGGTCGATGAGGTCAGTAAAGCTCAGGTCCAACGCCTTCCCGCTCCCGACCACCGCGAATGTGATCGTCGAGGCATTGTTGCCGGTCGAGTTGCCGAGGGCCCCGCCGCTCCCCTCGGCTACGTTCTGAACCCTCACGCCACCGCTTATCGCGCTGCCGCCGCCGATTGCCGCATCCGCCCGCGCGCCCGTGAAGTTGCCAGCGCCAACCGGGGTAAAGATCGCCGCAGGTGCGGGACCCGGGCCGGAGTAGGCCTGCGGGATCGTCAGTGCGGTGCCGACGGCATTGCCGCCATGGAAGCCCGATATACCGTCCGCATCGAACAACGCCTGATCGCTCACGGTCTGTGTCGCGCTAACGACGGGGGTGATGAACGTACCGTCCGAATACGTGATCTTCAGGCCAGTGATGTCGTTGCTGGCGAAGGCATAAGGAGACGCGTGCGCCACCGAGGGCGCGATCGCCAGCGCCGCAGGGAACAGTACGGCTGCACCGGCAAGCAGCTTTCGAGCCGTGTGGTTCGAAGTCGGCTCCTTCAACGGCTTCCTTGGAGCCAGCACGCGTCGGAATGTCATCATGATCCCCTCCTGAAGCCCTGTCATAACGCCATTGGCGACTGACGTGTCTACGACCTTAACCCTTGTTCAGTCCGGCCGCCATACACAAGCTTGCGATTGCCATGCCGACCGGAGTATTAACCGGATTGGTATACGGCAGTTAATCGCGGGTCAAGGGTTTTATGGTGGCTTCGAGCACCATTGCGTCGCCGCCGTCGGGGTAGTAACGGCGCCGTCGGCCGACCGAGCGAAAGCCGACCGCGGCGTAGAGCGCCCGTCCCGCGTTATTGCTCGCCGCAACCTCCAAGAACATCGTCGCGGCGCCCTCCGCCCCCGCTGCCAGCATCGCCGCCCGCACCAGCGCCGCCCCAAGCCCGCGCCGGCGCGCCGACGGGATGACCGCGAGGGTCAGGATTTCCGCCTCGTCGGCCGCGACTCGCCCCACGACCAGGGCGCCCTCCGGATGGATCAGGCCGAACACGCCGGGCAAAGCGAGCTGGGCGGCGAAGGAAGCGGCGTCCCAGGCGGAGGCTGCGGGGAACGACGCGGCATGGATCGCCGCCAACGCGGCAGCGTGCGACGGGTGCGCCGGGATCATCCGGCGGGCGCGGGTCGCAGCCCGGCCTTCGGAACCCGCGCCTCCGGCGGATCGACATAGAGCGGCTGGGCCGCCAGCGGAGGCAGCGCGCCACGCAGCCGGTCGAACGCGGCGCGGGCGATGCCCAAGGGCTCCGGCAGCAGCGCCCCCGTCGTCACCACGTCGGCGCCGCGCGCGACAAGCCGCGCCGCGACCGCTTCGGCGGCATCGCCGGCGAGCGCGACCGGGCCCTCGGGCAGCGGCAGCGAATCGAGCGAGACGGCGACTATCCGGCTCGCGACCGCCAGGAACACGCGACCACGTCGATTGTCGATGGCCACCCAGAGAGGCCGCCCGTCCGGCGCCTCGAGCCCCGCCTCCAGGGCCTCCGGCACCGTCACGCCGACCACCTGGACCCCGGCTGCGAGGGCTAGTCCGTGCGCGAGCGAGAGCGCGCCTCGGACGCCCGTGAAGCCCCCCGGCCCCACCGTCACCGCGATCATCCCCAAATCCGCCGGGCGTCTCCCGGCCGCCGCCAGCACCGCCTCGGTCATCGTCGGCAGCAGGGCGATCCCGCGCGCCACATCGCGAACCTCGGCGGCGAGGATACGATCGCCGTCGAGCACGGCGGCGGAGACGCGGGCGACGGCGGAGTCGAGGGTGAGGGTCAGCACGGCGACTTACCCAAACCGCGCCGGAACCCCGGTCAAAGCAGGATGCACGCCTCGTCGAACCCAAGCCGCGGGGAGCGTGCGAACAGGCCCGTAGGGTCGCCGTAGCCGAGGTTGCACAGGAAATTCGACCGCCAGCCCTGCGCGGCGAGGAATTCGGCGTCCACCTTGTCGTTGTCGAAGCCCGACATCGGCCCGGTGTCGAGGCCGAGGGCGCGGGCGGCCATGATGAAATAGGCCCCCTGCAAGGTGCCGTTGCGGAACGCGGTGGTGGCAGCCAGCGCCTCGTTGGCGGTGAACCAGCTCCGCGCTTCGGGGTTGTGCGGAAACAGCGTCGGCAGCTTGTCGTGGAATTTCGGGTCGTAAGCGATGATGACGGTCACTGGTGCTGCCATCGTCTTGTCGTGATTGCCCGCCGACAGCGCCGGGGCCAGCCGCTCCTTGGCCTCACGGGTGCGCAGGAACAGGAAGCGGGCCGGGGAGGAATTGGCCGACGTCGGAGCCATTCGGGTCAGCGCGTAAATCTCCCGCAGCGTCTCGTCGGAGACTGGATCGTCACGCCATGCGTTGTGCGAACGGCCTTCGCGGAACAGCGCGTCGAGCGCGTCGTCCCCCAGCATCAAAGTTCGACCTGCTCGACCGAAACGACTTCCGGCACATAGTGGCGCAG
>JBDTFI010000542.1:0-3592 GCA_039938035.1 Acetobacteraceae bacterium
GTCGAGCAGGCGCGCGAGCGGATCGAGAAATTGTCCTGGGTGGAACACGCGACGGTTGAACGCCGCCTGCCCAACCTGATCGTCGTCGCGGTGCAGGAGCGCCGCCCGTTCGCCGTCTGGCAGAACCAGGGGAAGTTCGTCCTGATCGACCGCACGGGACAGGTGGTGACCAACAGCAACGTCGCCGATTTTCGCCAGTTGCCGCTCGTGGTCGGCCCCGGCGCGCCGGACGCGGCGGCGCCGCTGATCGACTCACTGACCGAGCACCCGGCGTTGCAGGCGCGGATCGTCGCCGCGGTGCGAGTCGGGGAGCGACGCTGGAACCTGCTGCTGAAGTCGGGAATGACCGTGATGCTCCCCGAAGGTCACGAGGCCGTCGCGGTGGAGCGGCTGGTCACGCTCGATCAGGACCACAAACTGCTGGAACGGCCGCTGCAATTCGTCGATCTGCGCCTGCCGGACCGACTGGTGGTGCGCGCCAAGGCGGATACTGTGGCCGCGCCGGCGAAAGACCCGCGCGGGCCGCCCGTGCGCAATCCCGCATAGGGCGACAGGCAATGAACGACATGTCGCGCCGCATCCTACCGCCGCAGGCCGCCGGACCCGAGGACGCGCCGCGCCTGCGCCATCGCCCCGGACCGTTCGGCGTGCTCGACATCGGCTCGACCAAGATCGTCTGCCTGATCGGGCGGATCGAAGGCGACGGAACGTTGCGCGTGCTGGGTTTCGGCTGGCATCGCGGCAAGGGCGTGCGTGGCGGCGGCATCATCGACCTCGACGAGGCCGAAAAGGCGATCCGCGCCGCCGTCGGCCAGGCCGAGGATATGGCGGACACGCGCCTGCGCGAGGTGACGCTCAACCTTACCTGCGGGCACCCGGAGAGCCGACTGTTTAACGTGCAATGGCCCGTGGGCGGGCGCGCCGTCGAGGAAGCCGACATCCGCCGCGTGGTGACCGAGGGACGGCTTCGCGCCGAGGTCGATGGACGCGAGATCATCCACGCCTTGCCGCTCGCCTTCGCCGCCGATGAGACCGAGCGCGTGTCCGACCCGCGCGGGTTGTTCTGCACGACCCTGACCGCACGCCTGCACATCATCGATGCGGCGACCACCGCGCTGCGGACCCTGGGCGCGTGCGTCGCGCGCTGCGATCTCGACATCGCCGAGCTGGTATCGGCCCCGATGGCGTCGGGCCTCTCCGCGCTGGTGGAGGACGAGCGCGAACTCGGCTGCACGGTGATCGACAGGGGCGGCGGCACCACCGGCATGGCGGTGTTCGCCGAGGGCCAGTTGTTGCACACGGCACAGCTTCCGGTCGGTGGGGCGCATGTCACCAACGACCTCGCGCGGCTGCTCTCCACGCCGGTCGCGCACGCTGAACGGCTGAAGACGCTGTACGGGAACGTGCAATCCTGCCCCGACGACGAGCGCGAGTTGCTGCCAGTTCCGCTGGTGGGCGAGGAAGAGCACCAGATCGCCAAGGTGCCGCGCAGCATGGTGGTGAGCATTATTCGCCCGCGACTCGAGGAGACTTTCGAGATGGTGCGCGCGCGGCTCGACAGTTCGGGGCTTTCGCGCGCCGCCGGCAACCGCGTGGTGCTGACGGGGGGCGCCTGCCAGCTCGCCGGCGTGCGGGAACTGGCGGCGCGGATGCTCGGCAAGCAAGTGCGCCTTGGCCGCCCGGCGGCGCTGCGCGGCCTGCCCGACGCCGCCGCCGGCCCCGCCTTCGCGACCGCCGCCGGGCTGCTCGCCTGGGCGGCGGGACAGGGCCGCACGATGACCGACATCGACCTCGATCCCGCGCCGCCGGCGGGGCTCATCCGACGAATTGTCAACTTTCTGAAGGACCGCGTGTGATGGACTTTGCCCGACTCGCGGACGCGCTGTTCAACTTGCACGCAATCATCTCCAACGTCTGAGGGACACGAGTCGCCATGACGCTCAATCTCACCATCCCACAGCAGACGCATACGGATTTCACGCCCCGGATCACCGTGATCGGTGTCGGAGGCGGCGGGACCAACGCCGTCGACAACATGATCGTGGCGAACCTGCAAGGGGTGGACTTCGTGGTCGCCAACACCGATGCCCAGCAACTGATGCACAGCCGGGCCAACCGGCGCATCCAGCTCGGTCCGAACATCACCCAGGGACTGGGGGCCGGCGCCAAGCCGGAGATCGGGCGCGCCGCCGCCGAGGAGGCAGCCGACGAGCTGTACCGCCATCTCGACGGCTGTCACATGGTGTTCGTCACCGCCGGCATGGGCGGCGGCACCGGCACCGGCGCCGCCCCGGTGATCGCGCGCATGGCGCGCGAGCGCAACATCCTGACGGTCGGCGTGGTGACCAAGCCGTTCTCCTTCGAGGGATCGCGACGCGCGCGCGCCGCCGAGCAGGGCATCGAGGAATTGCAGGAATTCGTCGACACGCTGATCGTCATCCCCAACCAGAACCTGTTCAGGATGGCGAACGAGCGCACCACCTGGCGCGAGGCCTTCAAGATGGCCGACCAGGTGCTGTACATGGGCGTACGCGGCGTCACCGACCTGATGATGGCGCCCGGCCTCGTGAACCTCGACTTCGCCGACATCCGCACCGTGATGGCGGAGATGGGCAAGGCGATGATGGGAACCGGCGAGGCCGACGGCGAGAATCGCGCCATCCGCGCCGCCGAGGCGGCGATCAGCAACCCGCTGTTGGAAGACACGTCGATGTCCGGCGCACGGGGACTCCTGATCAACATCACCGGCGGGGACGACATGACCCTGTTCGAGGTCGACCAGGCGGCGAACCGCATCCGCGAGGAAGTGGACGAGGACGCGAACATCATCTTCGGCTCCTCGATCGACGAGGGGCTGTCGGGGAAGGTCCGTGTCTCCGTCGTCGCGACCGGCATCGACACGCCGAAGCCGGCCGAGCAGTCGCGCCCTCGTCTGGTCGCGGTCGGCAGCGCGGCCCCGCAGCCGATTCCGATGCCGGGGCAGACGATGCCCGCGACGGCGCCGGCCGCGATGGCCGCGACGGCGTTGCGTCCTTCACAGCCCGTAGCCGAGGCGAGCCCCGAGCAGGTCGCGGAGTTGATGGTGGCGCAAGCGCGGCCCGCCGCGACGCCGATCCGCCAGCCGATGGCGGCGCGCGCGAGCGGGCTGTTCGCCGACCCGGCGCCGGCCGCGCCTGTCCCGGCGATGGCGCCCGAGCCGGTGCGCCCCAGCTTGTTCGGCACCGTGACCGGCGTGCTGCTGCGCCGCCGTGCCGGGGCCTTGCAGCCCGTGGAAACCAACGTCGCGCGAATCGAGCCGGTGGTCGCCGAACGTGCCGAACCGCCGGCGGCAACCGTGCGGGCGGTCGCCGGCGAGGAGATGGGGATCGAAATTCCGACATTCCTGCGCCGACAATCTTCTTAGGAATCAATAGGTTATGCGGTAACATTCAGACACAAACCGTGTCTGGCGAATCCGGCGGGCCGCCTCATACTTCAGAGGCGGCCCGCTTCGTTTCCGGCGGGCGCCCAAGGCCGGAACTGGACCGCGTCGCATGGATGGTTTGACCACAGCTTGCCAGCAAACCCTGAAGGCGCCGATTTCCTGCGTGGG
>JBDTFI010000543.1:0-7395 GCA_039938035.1 Acetobacteraceae bacterium
ACGACCACGAGATGATCCGGCAGCTCGTTCACATCATCCGGGCGGTGCGGAAAATGCTCGCCCAGCACCCGCCCGGTCGCCTCCACGCCGGCGACGATCCCATCCGCGAGGCGCCCGTCGCGGCCGCCCTCAATGATGCGCGAACAGACGGCGTGCCACGCCTCTTGCCCGGCACGTCCGTGGATCTTCTCGTCCGCAACCACCTCCGCGACGCGATCCGCGAGGGCGACCAGGATCAGCACGCCCGTCCGCTCGCGGGTCTCGTGAATGCCGAGCGCCAGGAACTGCGTGAGCGCCATCTCGCGCACCGCGTGCTCGCGTGCGCGGTGCGGCGTGACGGCACGCGACAGCGCCGGGCGGGTCAGCACGAGCGCCACCGCCGCGAACAGGACGACCTGCGCGGCAAACAGGGCGATGATCGGCAATGGCCGGAACAGCACAACGAGCCAGGGCAGCACGAGGGCCGCCAGAGCCGCCCAGAGCACCGGATAGACATGCGCGTTCATCAGCGGCCTGGTGACCACCACGACCCGAATCTCGCCCGCGGTCTCGCGTTCGGCGGTCGCGATCGCCAGGGCGATGCGCTGACGGTCCGCTTCGGTCAGCCTCTCACCAGCTCCCGGATGCACCGCCGCCTCCCGATGACCCGCCGCCGCCGCCGAACCCACCGCCGGACCCTCCACCAAATCCGCCGCCAAACCCGCCCGAGCGGGGGAAAACCCACGGCACGACCATCGGCGCGCGGCCATATCCGCCCGGCCGCTGCATGGTGCGCGACGGGCCACGATTGCGCGACGCCAGTCGGAACATGAACAGCCAGACGAGCAGGAAGATGCCGACGAGTACCCAGGCTTCCCAATCTCCCTCGTCGATCCCCCGCGTCGTGGGCTGCGCCTCCCGCTTGGCACGGTCGGCCAGTTCCGCGGGATCGAGGTTCAGTATCTCGATGACGGAATCGACGCCTTTGTCGATCGCGCCGGCGTAGTCCCCTTTGCGGAGCAGCGGCAGCATGGAAGTCTGGATGATCGTGCTGCTCACGGCATCGGGCAGCACGCCTTCCAATCCATATCCGACCTCGATTCGTACTTTATGCTCGGCGGGCGCCACCAGAAGCAAGACGCCGTTATCCTTCTTCGCCTGGCCGAGCTTCCAGAACCGGAAGAGTTGGTTCGCGTAGTCCTCGACCGAGGTGCCCTGGAGCGACGGGACGGTCGCGACCACGACCTGATCGGTACTCTTCGCCTCCTGCGCGGCGAGCCGCTGATCGAGCGTGGCCCGCGTCTTCGCGTCCAGCACGCCGGCGGCGTCGACGACCCGCCCGCTCAGCGGTGGAAAGGTAAGCTCGGCCAGCGCGCCTGAGATCAGGACAAGAGCGAGCAGAACCCCGAGCAGGGCCGCGTTCCGCGCCCGCATGCTCGAAGCGCCCGCTGTCATGGCCGGATCAGAACTTCACCTTCGGCGCCTGCTTCTGCTCGTCGGAGATCGTGAAGGTCTCCATCGGCTTGTCGCCGCGGTAGACCGTCGCGGCCCATATCACGCCGGGGAACGTGCTCAGCAGGGTGTTGTACTGCCGTACCCGTTCGATGTAGTCGCGGCGGGCAACCGCGATCCGGTTCTCGGTCCCCTCGATCTGCGCTTGCAGGGCGAGGAAGTTCTGGCTCGACTTCAGATCCGGGTAGGCCTCCTGGATCGCCAGCAAACGGCCGAGCGCTCCCGACAGTTGGGATTGCGCTTCCTGGAACTGCTTGAACTTCGCCGGGTCCTGGATCGTATCGGCATCGACGTGCACCGCGGTCGCCTTGGCACGCGCCTCGGTTACCTCCGTCAGCACGCTGCTCTCCTGCTTGGCGTAGCCCTTCACCGTCTCCACGAGATTCGGGATGAGATCGGACCGCCGCTGGTACTGGTTGAGCACCTCGCTCCAGGCGGCCTTGGCCTGCTCGCGCGCCGTCGGGATGTTATTGACGCCGCACGCGGACAACAGTAGCGCCAGCAATGGCAGGAACCAAAGGCCGACCTGCCGGCGCGGCATCGGCACGGGCCGCGGGAGGGCAAGGGCTGACTGCGGCATCGACGCAAGATCCTTCCGCGTGTGAGACGAGGCGCGAGCGCATCCTTATACCGTCATGCCCGGGCTTGTCCCGGGCATCCACGTCTTTGCTCGCGGCCTGGAAGACGTGGATGGCCGGAACAAGTCCGGCCACGACGATGGGGATCCCGCACGCGGGACCTGGCTGTCAAATGGAGGGGCTCGCGCCTCCTCGCTTACACCGAGTAGTACATCTCGAACTCGACCGGATGCGGCGTGTGCTCGAAGCGGTACACCTCGCTCCATTTCAACTCGATGTAGCTCTCGATTTGGTCGATGCCGAACACGTCGCCCGCCAGCAGGAACTCGTGATCGCCCTCGAGCGCGCCCAGCGCATCGCGCAGGCTGCCGCAGACGGTCGGGATGCCCTTCAGCTCCTCTGGCGGCAGGTCGTAGAGGTCCTTGTCCATCGGGTCGCCGGGGTGGATCTTGTTGCGGATGCCGTCGAGGCCGGCCATCAGCATCGCCGCGAACGCCAGATACGGGTTCGCTCCCGGATCGGGAAACCGCACCTCGACGCGCTTGGCCTTCGGGCTGGTCGCGTAGGGGATGCGGCACGACGCCGAACGGTTGCGCGCCGAGTAGGCGAGCAGCACCGGCGCCTCGAAGCCCGGGATCAGGCGCTTGTAGCTGTTGGTCAGCGGATTGGTGAAGGCGTTTAGCGCCTTGGCGTGCTTGATGATGCCGCCGATGTAGTAGAGCGCCGATTCCGAGAGATCGGCATAGCCGTTGCCGGCGAACAGCGGCTTGCCGTTCTTCCAGATCGACTGATGCACATGCATCCCCGAGCCGTTGTCGCCGTAGACCGGCTTCGGCATGAACGTCGCCGTCTTGCCGTAGCTGTGGGCGACGTTGTGGATGCAATACTTATAGATTTGCAAATGGTCGGCCATCTGTACCAGCGGGCCAAACTTGATGCCAAGCTCGTGCTGGCCCTGCGCCACCTCGTGGTGGTGCTTCTCGATGACGACGCCCATCTCGCCCATCGTGGACAGCATCTCGGCGCGCAGGTCGCTTTCGGCATCCACCGGCGGGACCGGGAAATAGCCGCCCTTGACCGAAGGCCGGTGGCCCATGTTGCCCTCGGGGTAGTCCTTCATCGACGCCTGCGGGCCTTCCTGGCTGTCGAGCTGGTACATCGCGTAGTTGCCGCCGACGCCGAACTTCACGCTGTCGAAGATGAAGAACTCGGCCTCTGGCCCGACCAGGCAGGCATCGCCGATGCCGCTTGCCTGCAAGTACTGCTCGGCCTTCTTGGCAGTGGAGCGGGGGTCGCGGTTATAGGGCTGGCCGGTGGACGGCTCGATGATATCGCAGAACAGGATCAGGCTCGGCTTGGCGGCGAACGGGTCCATCACCGCCGTCTCGGGGTCGGGCAGCAGGATCATGTCGGATTCGTTGATCGCCTTCCAGCCGGCGATCGAGGAGCCGTCGAACATCACCCCATCACGGAACGTCTCATCCTCGATCGTCGAGACGTGCTGGGCGGTGTGCTGCCATTTGCCGCGCGGGTCGGTGAACCGCAGATCGACGTATTCAACGGAATGCTCCTTCAGCAGGTCCATCACCTTGCCGACGGCATCGCCGTTCCCGCCCGCCTTCTTCGCCATTCCTTAAACCCCCAAACCTTGTTCACGCCGCTCGCGCGGCCGCTCTGTAGTCGTTTCCCGTACGGGACGCTAGATCGCGTCCTCGCCGCGTTCGCCGGTGCGAATGCGGATGACCTCCTCGACCGAGGTCACGAAGATCTTGCCGTCGCCGATCCGCCCGGTGCGGGCGGCGGTGACGATCGCCTCGACGGCGCGTTCGACGATCGAGTCGGCGCAGACGACCTCGATCTTCACCTTGGGGAGGAAATCGACCACGTATTCCGCGCCGCGGTAGAGTTCCGTATGGCCCTTCTGGCGCCCAAATCCCTTCGCCTCGACGACCGTGATGCCTTGCAGCCCGACCTCGTGCAGCGCCTCCTTCACCTCGTCCAGCTTGAAGGGCTTGATGACCGCTTCGATCTTCTTCATCGCCTGCGCCCTTCCGGGCCTCCTGTGGGACTTTGTTGCACGCGCCGTGCCAACCAGAAGCCGGCCCGACGGGCCGGCATCGTGCGATCCTTAGCCCAGGGCATGGGCGACTGACCACTGGCCTGCCCGAAAATGCGGCAGCTTTGTTGACCCGGCGCGCGCCGCATCCATACTGCGCCCGCCCACCTAAGGAGCCCTGGAGTGAAGCCCGCCAACTCCCTGCTGTCCGGCCTCGGCACGACGATTTTCACCATCATGTCGGCGCTGGCGACCGAGCACGGCGCGATCAACCTCGGCCAGGGTTTCCCCGATACCGACGGGCCGGACGACATGCTCGACGCCGCCGACGCCGCTTTGCGTGACAACCGCAACCAGTACCCGCCGATGCCCGGCGTGCCGGAACTGCGCCGCGCCGTCGCCGCCGCCAACGCGCGATTTTACGGGATCGAGGTCGATCCGATGCGCGAGGTCGTCGTCACCTCGGGCGCGACGGAGGCGATCACCGCCTGCCTGATGGCACTCCTCAACCCAGGCGACGAGGTCGTGCTGTTCGAGCCGGTCTACGACACTTACCTGCCGATCGTGCGCCTGCTCGGCGCCGTCCCGCGCCTGGTGCGCCTGACGCCGCCCGACTGGTCGCTGCCACGCGCCGAACTCGCCGCCGCCTTCGGGCCGCGCACCAAGGCGCTGGTGCTGAACACGCCGATGAACCCGACCGGCAAGGTGTTCACCCCCGCCGAGCTTGGCTTCATCGCCGATCTACTGGCCCGCCACGATTCCTATGCGGTGTGCGACGAGGTCTATGAGCATCTGACCTTCGACGGCGCGCGCCACATCCCGCTGATGACGTTGCCGGGGATGCGCGAGCGGGTGATGCGGATCGGCAGCGCCGGCAAGACGTTCTCGCTGACCGGCTGGAAGGTGGGGTACGTGACCGCGCCGGCGCGGCTCGCCGAACTGGTGGCCAAGGCGCACCAGAACCTGACCTTCACGACGGCCCCGAACCTGCAACGCGCCGTCGCGGTGGGATTGGCCAAGTCCGACGCCTATTTCGCCGGGCTGGCCTCGGCGCTGCAAGTCAAGCGCGACCGGCTGGCGGCGGGGCTGGCGGCGCTGGGGATGGAGGTGCTGGATTCGCGCGGCACCTATTTCGTGACCGCTGATTTCACCCCGCTCGGCTTCCCGGCTGACGACGAGGCGTTCTGCCGCCACATCACGGAGCAGGCGAAGGTCGCGGCCGTCCCGGTGACGGCGTTCTACGACGCGCCCGACCCGCCCCGGAACTACGCCCGCTTCGCGTTCTGCAAGCGTGACGAGGTGCTCGACGAGGCGGTGGCGCGGCTACGGGCGCATTTCCGCGAACGCAACGCGGGCGCGTTGGCGGGCGCGTCGTTGGCAGCGGCGTCGTTGACTGGCGCGCGCTGATCGGGGACAACGCGCCTCCGGTGGCGGGCGTAGCTCAGGTGGTAGAGCGCCAGGTTGTGGTCTTGGATGCCGTGGGTTCGAGTCCCATCGCTCGCCCCAGTTCCTCCAGGGTTTTCGCTTTGGTCCTCGCCGGCGGGCAGGCGCGGCGCATGGGCGGCGGCGACAAGGCGCTGCTCGATGTCGGCGGTCGTCCCATGCTCGCCCGCGTGCTGGACGCGCTGGCGACCGAGGCCACGGCGGTGGCGATCAGCGCCAACGGCGATCCGGCGCGTTTCGCGGCCTACGGCGTGCCGGTGCTGGGCGACGGCGACTTCCTCGGATGCGGGCCGCTGGCCGGCGTGCTCGCCGGATTGGACTGGGCGGCCTGGCAGGGCGGGGACGTGTTGCTGACCGTGCCGGGGGATACCCCGTTCGTGCCCGCCGGCCTCGCCGGCGCGCTCGCCCCGGCGCCTTGCTGCGCGAGCAGCGCCGGGCGCGTTCATCCGTTGGTCGCGCTATGGCCGGCGTCGGCGCGCACGGCGTTGCGGCGCGTGCTGTCTGAGCCCGGGTCGCGTGGCGCGAGGTGGTTCGCCGACAGCATCGGGATGCGCGCCGTGGAGTTCGCGACCGGTGCGGGTGACCCGTTCCTCAACATCAACACCGAAGCCGATCTGGCCGTGGCCCGCGCCATCACGGACGGCCCCTATTCGTAAGCGAGGCACCATCCAGGCGCGCGAACCCAGCACCGCTCCTCGGAAAGATCGTCCCTGCGGTAGAGACGAGTCACGCGCTGCCAACCCCCGTTCTCGAACCCCGCCGCCAGCGCTTGCTCGGACACGTCGTCGCGCGCGCCGACACACGGATAAATCCCCACCGGCGACACCCAGCGGGCCAGGAAATCCGCACCGATCCGCGTGATCACGAACACGGCGCCGCGTCGTTCCAGGCTGCCCGACCCGCTGACGGTGAGGGGAAGAACGAGCCGCCCACCCTCCTGGAGCCGATCCAGCCACGCATCGACCGGCCGGGTCGCGCCGGCATTGACGTAGATGACGTCCGCCGGATCGAACGCCGAGATCGTGCCGTCTCCCCGTAGGACGGCGACGTTCACGTAGCCGGCGAGGTTGGCCGTCGCGCGCGCCGCCAGATCGGCTTCGAACTCGATCGCGCTCACCCGCCCGGACGCCCCGACGATCTCCGCCATGATCGCCGAGTAGTAGCCGACGCCGGCGCCGACATGGACGATGTGTTCGCCATCACTGGCCGCCGCACGGGCGAGCAGCAGGGCATGCAAAGAGGGCTGGCCGTTGTTGATGTGGCGCTCGGGCGCGATCCCGACCAGATCGTCGGTGTACAGCAGGACCGGATCGTCACTCCAACTCGGCTCGTAGTCGCCCCGCCGCAGACGATAGATCGGCCATGGTCCCCGGCCGAGACAGTGCTCCCTGGGAACCGCGGCAAAGGCGTTTTCGACGCGTTGGTCGGTGACCCCCGCGGCGGCCATGATCTGCCTGGCGTAGGCGCGGCGCACGCTCGGAAGGTCTTCGGCGCTGCTCATCGGTCACTCCCACGCCAGGTTCCCGTGGCGATCGTCGTCGGCGCGTAATCGGGGCGCGACCATCGTAGCGCCAACGCGCCGCGCCGCCGCTCTCCGCCCACCGCATGGACCCGCCACAGGCGCTGGGCGCCGTCGAAGCGACGCACCTCCTCGCCGTCCCAGACGATCTCGACGTTCCCGGTGAGGTGCAGCACGCCGCCGGTCGCGAAGTCGGGAAACAGCAGCGCGGCGCGAGGGTTCAGCACGAAATTGCCGAGCGTATTGAAGTAGCGGTTGCCGGCGAAGTCCGGGATCGTGAGTACATCGCCATCGACGCGGACGAAACC
>JBDTFI010000544.1:0-3581 GCA_039938035.1 Acetobacteraceae bacterium
CACCGCGACGCGCGTCCGCCAATGGGCCGCATAACCGGGGTCGGGGATCTCCTCGATCGGCGAGAGGAGCCGCATGATGCGGTCCGGGCAATCGACCTCGCAGGGTCCCATGCCCTCGTCGAGTTCCTTGTAGCCGAAGCCGTCCTTCTCGTTGTTGCGGAACAGGATGACGGCCGCGAAGACGTAGCTCTTGCCGGTGCTCGTGTCCGCATTGCGGATCGCCGCGTAGATCGTGCCGCCCACGGTGGCTGTCGCGAGCACCGTGGCGCTGGTCGTGCCGTTGTCGTGCGTGAAGTGCTGGGTGACGTATTCGGCGGGCGTCTGGTGGCGCAGCTTGTGGTGAAGGAACAACCATCCCATCGGGGTTCTCGGCTCCATCCCAGCCGATAGGCGGGTGCTGGCAGCACGTCGTGCCGGCGCAGCATGTCCCCCAGATCCGCACCTCGTCGAGCGCATGCACGGGTCGCCAGTGATCGACGTGGTGCTGTCGGCGATGGCCGTTGCGGGTGTCGCTGCGATCGGGTTCGAAAATCTGGTAGCGGGCGCGGGCGGGACTTTCCTCCGCGCGCTCGCCGGTGACGATCAGCGTGCGGCGGTCGAGGAAGCGGTCCTGGTTGCGCAGCAGCGCCGCCATGACGTCGATCTTCAGATAACTCGAACACCATCGGACCGTCAGGTCGGCGGAGACCTGCGGGTAGCTGAGCCGTGTGTTGCGCGGGCCGTCGCCGCCGGCGCGGCCGATGGTGCCGGTCGGCGTCTGGAAGTTGGATCAGCGCGGTCGGTGCATTGTCGCGCAGCATCTCGCGCAGGAAGCCCCCCGCTTTCCAGGAGAGGTAGAGTGGCACCTCGAAGCTGTTGGCGACGGCGCGGCAGTAGCGCGTGGTCGAAGGCCAGTCCATGAACGGTTCGGCATCGCCGTCGACGTCGTGGTGGTAGAGTTCGATGCGTGATGGCGGCACGCCGGCTTCGATTAGCGTGATCAGGCAGCCGATCGGGTCCTTGCCGCCGCTGAAGGCGACGATGATCGTGTCGTAGCTGGCGAGGTCGGGTGCATCGGGTATGTCATCCCTCCGCGTCCGCGATCGTGGTCAGCCAGGCGAGCACGTCGCGGGTGGCGATCCAGTCGCGACGGCCGCCATCAGCCTCGAAGCCGGCGAACTTGTCGCCGGCGAGATGGACGCGGAATGCCTGGATGGCCTCGGCCCTGGCCTGCAGCGTCGTCAGCGCGGCGGCGAGGTCGTGTCGCAGCCGGGCGATGTGGTTCATCGCACCGCTCCCGTCTTCCCGGGCCGGGCGGCCGGCTTGAACAGCAGGATGCCGATGGTCTCCTGGGTCACGTCGAGCGCGACCGGAATCTGTGGCGGGTAGCTGGCGAGCGCCGTCAGAAGATCGGTCGCGGCGATGAACTCGACACCATCGTCGCGGCCGAACGAGGCCCGTTTGGCATCGTCCGCCGCATCGACGTCGAGCGTGTCGGGATCGGCCTCGCGCGCGTAGCAGACGACGTTGGGCGAACTGGCGTTTGGGTCACGGTACAGACCCGGCACGCCGTTGCTCATCAGATACACGCCGGTATCGCCGACCAGCCACAGACCGGCCGGCGCCGGCTCGGCCTGCCCGAACGTGGCCCGGTGCTGGGATGCCGCTGCGCTGTGCGCGAGCAGGCGGTGCACGAGCGCCTGATCGAAATGCAGGATCATGGGAGGTCTCCCGGAACGGTGACGGCGGCGATCGCGGCCCTCGCCTCAGCGGGCTTCAGCAGCCGGGTGGAGACGAGCGCGTCGGCGGGGTGCGGCCAGAGGCGGTTCTTGGCGCCCTGCATCACGACGAGCGGCTTGAGCCGCCAGCCGAGCCGGTCGCGGACCCGGATCACGAAGGCGGCCGGGCCCTCGGCGGGCGGTGTGGTGCGGTCGAGCCGATAGCTGTCGGCATGACCGCGTAGTCGCTGGCTTGCGACATGGCGGGCTCCTGTGCTGGTGAAGGGTTGCGGACTCGCCCGGCCGGATCGCCGGGCCGGGATGCTTCAGAGGTCGGCGGCCGCGCGCAGATGCTGCTGCAGGCGGCCGGGAATGGTGGGATCGCGCAGGGCGAGGTCGTCCAGGAACCGGATCAGCAGCGTCCGCTCGGTCTGGGTATTCCAGCCCTCGTCGCGGCTGATCGGCGCGAGCACGTCCTCGACGGACTGGACGGTCAGCGCGGCCGGCACCGTAGAGCCGCTGGTTGCGTGGCTTAGGACGGCTTCCGCAGGGCGCCAGCAGGGGTCTGCCCATCATGCTGGCCCAGGACAGCAGATGGCTGAGCGCGTCCGCCATGTCGGGCGCATACTCGATCAGTCGGGCGTTCGCCTCAGTGATCGCGCAGTCGTTGCCTGGATAAGTCCAGCCGACGATGCTGGCGATGTGCCCTCCGGTGACTTCGATCTGGTGGGTATAGTATTCGCCGCTTTCGAGGCGCAGCGACCGCCAGGGACTTGGCGTGTGCCCGGTTGTCATGGTGCTCTCCCTCATTCGGTGACGATGGCGCGCGTGCGCTGTGCATCGCTCGCGTATGCACTGAGCGGCTTGCGCCCGACGAAGTGCAGGTCGCGCTCGACCGGGAGACCGAGACGACCTTGCACTTCGGCGATCTCGCTGAGATCCACCGAGCCCATCTCGGGGTAGCCCAGGCCGAGATCACAGAGTCCGAAGGCGATATCTGCAACCTCTGGGTCGAGCCATGCCAGCAGCCAGGTGGCGTTGGCGTCTGGCGTGAACAGCTTGACGACGGGCGGCGGGTCGAAATCCTCGTCGGCCTCGGCGGCGGCGCCGTTGGCGAGCAGCTGCGCGTGCTGCTCCGCCGTGATGAGCGGGTGTGTCATGATTGTCTCCAGTGGATGAATGCTTGGCCGCGTCGGGTCGTCAGTCGGCCGGCAGGTTGATGACCTCGGCGCCGGCGGTGCGGTACTGCCCGGCGACATAGGCGAGCGGGGCATAGGCGAGCGCGTGCCAAGTGCGCGGGCGATGCGCTCGGCATCGTCGCCGGGCCAGGAGGTTGTCGTGCTCATCACGCAGCCTCCGCGAAGTCGGCTGGGACGCGCGGCGACGCACGGGTCGCCGTATCGCTTGGTGCCTTCCCGCCGCCGTCATGCGTGATTGCCTTCGCGTAGTCCGGATGGAAGGCCAGCAGGTAGTCGGCGATGCGCTGCGCGTCGGCAGCGGCGCGGAAGACCTCCTTGCGGTCGGATTTCAGCCTGTCGAGCCATGAGGCGAGGTAGGCGACGGTGTTCGGAAAGTCGCAGTCAACATCGAGCTCGGCGCAGATCATGGCTTGCGCCAATTCGACCCGGACCTCTTCGCGGGCGTAGTCCTGCGATCCGAACGAGTTCTTCAGGTCGCGGTTGAGCCGGCTTGCCACTCCACTCCAGTGACCTGCCTCATGGACGATCGTGCTGCTCCATCCGGATGCGTTCGCGAAGGCATGCGGCGGCGGCATCTGGATGTGATCCGTCTTCGGTGCGTAGAACGCGCGATCGCCGCCGATGCGCAGGACGGCGCCGCTATTGGCGATGATCGTCTCGACGGCATCGGGCGCGCGCCAGGGGG
>JBDTFI010000545.1:0-2653 GCA_039938035.1 Acetobacteraceae bacterium
GTTCCTCGCGCTCGTCGTCACCGGCTTTCCGTTCACCTTCCTGCTGGTGCTGTCCTACGTCTCCGGCATCGATCCATCGCTGGAAAACGCCGCCGCCGTGCTCGGCGCGCGGGCCCGGGCTCGCTTCAGGCGCATCCTGCTGCCGCTGCTGGTGCCCGGCCTCACCATCACGCTGGCGCTGTCCTTCGTGCAGGCGTTCTCGGTGTTCCCCTCCGCCGTCCTGCTCGGCGCGCCCGCCGGACCGACCCGTGTGATCTCCATCGCCGCCTACCAGGCCGCGTTCGAGCAATACGACTACTCGATGGCCTCGGCGATCGCGATGCTGATGGCGGCCGTGCAGGTCCTCGTCGTCGTCGCCCTGCTGGCGATGCGCGGCCTCGTCTATCGCGGCCCCGCCGCGACCGGCAAAGGCTGATGCAGCGCGACGCATCGTTCGGGGAGCGCGCCTGGGCCTTCGCCGTCTGGGTGGTGACCGGGTTCTTCATGCTGAACCTGTTCGCCATGATCGCGACCGTCGTGGTGAACTCCTTCGGCACCCGCTGGTTCGCGACCTGGCTGCCGGCGGGGTACACCGGGCGCTGGTACCTCCTCGTCTGGGACGAATTCCAGCTTCCCGGCATCCTGATTGTCACCGCCGAGGTTGTCGCCGCCGTGGTCGTGCTCGCGGGCATTCTCGGCGTGCCGGCGGCCTACGCGATGGCGCGGCGGGAGTTTCCCGGCAAGCGGGCAACGATGGCGCTGTTCCTGCTGCCGCTGCTGGTGCCGCCGTTCACCTACGGCATTCCGCTCGCGACGGTGCTGTACCAGGCCCATCTCGCCGGCACGATCTGGGGCGTGATCCTCGCCAACCTCGTGCCCACGGTGCCATTCGTCATCCTCATCATGATCCCGTTCATCGAGCAGATCGACCCGCGCGTGGAGGCCGCCGCCCGCGTCTTCGGCGCCCGTACGCCGCGGCTGTTCGGTGCCGTTTTGGTTCCATTGCTCGCCCCCGGCATACTGTCGGCCCTGTTGCTCGTCCTGGTCCGCACCATCGCGGAGTTCGAGTTGACGTTCCTCACCTCCGGTCCCACCAGCCAGACCCTGGTCGTCGCCCTCTACTATGCCGTCTTCGCCGCCGGGGTCCGCCCCGGCCAGTCGATCGATGCGATGGCGGTGGTGTACATGGCGGCAACCCTGATCTGGCTCCTGATCACGTTGCGCTTCGTCAGTCCCACCCAGATCGTCGGCCGCGCGCGGCGTTGAAGCAGCAAGACGCGGTCCTCGGCCTGCTATCACTCGCCGCGGGTGGGGTCGACGTGCTGAGCTATCTCGCGCTGGGGGTCTTCACCTCCGCGATGAGCGGCAATACGATTCTGCTCGGACTGGCGCTCGGGGAAGGGAATCTGGTCGCGGCGGCGAATTCGCTGCTGGCGTTCGTGGGCTACGTCTTGGGCGTAGCGGCGGCCACACCGCTCGGTTCCGACAGCGCCGGCCGCCGCATCCTGCTGGCTGAGACGGTAATGCTCGCCTCATTTGCCGTGCTGTGGATCGCGCGCGCTGCGATACCGGGTTTCCCCCCGCTCCAGCGCGAACTGATCCTGCTGGCCGGCGCGGCCATGGGATTGCAGGCGGCGGCAGCGCGGAAGATGAACGCGCCGGGTATCAACACGGTCGTCTTCACGAGCACGCTGACCGCGATCGTGGGCGCGCTGACCGATGCCGCGTTCGGGCGGGTGGCGCGACGAGTCCAGCCCCATACCTGGCGCCAGATCGGCGCTTTCGTTCTATATCTGGCAAGCGCGGCGGGGATCGGTGCGTTCAGCCTGCACGATGCGCCGCTCGCCGCCCTGCCGCCGGTCGTGTGCGTGTTGCTGGCGGCGGTCCTGGCCTAGGGCCGGAGGAAGTCGTCCGTGTACTCTCCGCGCGAAACCTTCAACGCGATCTCGCCGTCCTCCAGAATATCCGACCCCGCCGGGCGATCGGCCTGCGTCAGGGCGTCGATCAGTTCGGCGCAGTGTCGCGCCTGCGCTGGACCGAGATTCCAGGCGAACCCGTGACCGGACCCCGGCAGACGGTGCAGCCCGGATGGCAAGGCCGCGTTCAGCGCGATCCGGGTCTCGTTCGCCGCCGCGCAGAATCCCAACGTCTCCAGCCTGGTTTCCGTGGGCGCCCGTGCGAATTCACGCAGCACGCCGGCCAGGGCGTGCAAATCCTCCGCCTCACCGAGCATCAGTACCATCGGATTGAAGTCGCTCGGCAGGTACCCGAACCGCAGCATCGTCTCACAAAACCTCGACGATGTCGGTTGCGTGGCACAGTTCCTCGTCCCCGACGGCGCCCTTCCCTGCCGGCACCTCGACCAGCCGCACGCGTACCCACTCGCCGTCGCCCGTGTTGGCGACGATCTCCGCCACGATCCCTCCAGCAATTCGCAGGCGCGTGCCGTCGACGAGTCCGGACAGGTCGATCATCAGAAGAAGATGCTCAGATTCTTCGCCATCAGCACGTTCTGCCCGATCATCATCTCCCGCCGGGCGATCCGCCACGCCGCGCCCTCTCGACGCAGCGTGTCCGTCCGCCGTCCGACGAACTGGTAGGCCTCGTACTCCACCCGATTCTGCTGCACCAGGAAGCGCGAGCCCACCACCACCTCGCGCGCCTCCTCCACCGA
>JBDTFI010000546.1:0-5332 GCA_039938035.1 Acetobacteraceae bacterium
GCACGCGCGGCTCGGGTCGTAAGCCGCGTCCGGGTCGCACGATCCGGGAGAGGCGTTCGCGAGCACGACGGGAGGTTGTGCCGGCGCATACGGCGCCGCCCCGTAGCCGGGGGTGCCCGCGTAGACCGCGAGCGGGCCGCTGAGCGCGGTGGACGTGCCCAGGCGCGGGGCGATGTTGGACAGATAGCCGACCGTCTCGTCGGGCAGCGGCGTGCCGTTCGCCAGATAGGAATCGAGCCGGTTCGGTCCGGCGTTGTAGGCGGCGAGGAATCCCGGCGCCCCGTACCGATCGTACATTTCCTTGATATATGCAGTGCCGGCCATGATGTTGTCGTGCGGCTCGTACGGATCGTCGCCGAGACCGTAGCTGGCGCGCAGCGTCGCGTAGGTCGACGGGATCACCTGCATCAGCCCCATCGCGCCGGCCGACGACAGCGCGTCTTCCCGCCCGCCCGATTCCTGGCGCATCACCGCGCGGATCCATTGTTGCGGCACGCCGAAGCGCAACGAGGCTTCGCTTATGTACGGCCCCCACGGGTCGCCCGGTGGTCCCGGCGGCGCGTAGTTGCCGTGCCGGTGCGTGCTTTGATAGCCGCGCGGCCCGGCGCAGCCGGCGGCGAGCGCCGCGACGACCGCGAGCGCAAAGGCGGCGCGGACGTGGCGATTCGCCGCTCCAGCCGGCATCGAAGGTATCCTTTACAGCGCGTTGCGGGCCATCTTTCACCTAACCCCGCGCCGAATCAACTCAATTCCGCTGCCAGAACGCATCGGCCTCGTCAAGGGCCGCTTCGATCCGGGCGTGGCGGGCCCTGATCGTCGCCCGCTCCGTGCCGTGGGTGAAGATGTAGAACTCGTCGTGGGTGATGGCGTGGAGCACCCTCGCGCCGACCTGGGCCGGCTCGAGCGCCGCCGAGCCCATGATCCGCGCGGCGACGCGTTCGTGGTTCGCGTGGCCCTCGAAGATGTGGGTGCGGACCGGGCCGGGGCAGAGCACGGAAACGCCGATTCCGCTGCCGTCCAGCTCCTGCTCCAGCGCTTCGCTCAACGCGACCACGGCGTATTTCGTCATCGAATAAGCGCCCTGATTGGAGCCGCGACGGATGAAGAAGCCGGAGATCGAAGCGGTGTTGACGATATGGCCGGGGCCGCCGTGACTGCGTATCGCGGGAACGAACGCGTGAATTCCGTTGATGACGCCGAGCACGTTCACTCCCAGCACGCGCCGCCACTCATCGGCGCTCACCTGCTCGACCGGGATTCCGTGCATCGCGACGCCGGCGTTGTTGACCGCTACGTGCAAGGCCCCGAAATTCTCCCGCGCGGCGCTGGCGAGGGCGGCGACCTGATCGGGGTCGGAGACGTCCGTCACGCGCGCGATGGCGCGCGCGCCGCCGACCTCGATGGCGGAGCGCGCCGCCTCCAACTGGGCGGCCTGGATGTCGGCGAGGACGAGGTTCATCCCCGCCCCGGCCAACACGCGGGCGATGCCGAGGCCGATGCCGGAGCCGGCCCCGGTCACCACCGCCGTCTTGCCCTTCAGGTCGCGCATGGCTTTCCTCCTTGCCGGACCGGAAGGCTAGACTGAGCCCGACAGGAATCGAAGGGAGACGGCAATGGCGGACAATGATCCGGTGGTGGAGACGCGCGCGGGCAAGCTGCGGGGCACGACGATCGAGGGCGTCGCCGCGTTCCTCAGCGTGCCGTATGGCGCACCGACCGATGGCGCGAACCGCTTCATGCCGCCGCGCCCGCCGGCGCCCTGGGCCGGGGTGCGCGATGTCGCCGCCTTTCGCACCCAGGCGCCGCAGTCGCGGCTGGGCTTCCCGACGCGCCCCGAGTTGGTCGATCTCGGAGGACCGCCCGATCCGTTACCCGAGAGCGAGGATTGCCTCGCGCTGAACGTCTGGACCCCAGGCGTCGACGCGGCGGCGCGCCGGCCAGTGATGGTGTGGTTTCATGGCGGCGCGTTCGCCTTCGGCTCGTCGAACCAGGTTCGGCTGCGCGGTTCGCGGCTGTGCCGGCGCGATGTCGTCGTGGTCACGGTGAACCAGCGGCTCAACATCTTCGGCCATCTCGACCTGTCGCAGGTCGGCGGGGCGGAGTTCGCGCAATCGGGGAATGCCGGCACGCTCGACATGCTGGCCGCGCTCGAATGGGTGCGCGACAACATCGCGCAATTCGGCGGCGATCCCGCCAACGTCACGATCTTCGGCGAATCCGGCGGTGGGGCGAAGGTGTCCACCTTGCTGGCGATACCGTCCGCGCGCGGGCTGTTCCACAAGGCGATCGTGCAGAGCGGCGCGGCGGTACGCTTGCGCGAGCGCGATCGCGCCGCCCGGCTGACGGAGGCGGTGCTCAAGGAGTTGACGATCGAACGGACCGAGTTGCACCGCCTGCGCGAGGTGCCGATGGCGCGTTTGCTGGCGGCGATCGAGCCGGCGCAGCGCGCGGTCGGCGCCTCGCCCTGGCCGTTGTTCGACCGCTACCCGTTCGGGCCGACCGTCGACGGGACGCTGCTCCCGCATCACCCGTTCGAACCCGAGGCGCCGGCATCGTCGGCGGACATCCCGCTGCTGATCGGCGACATGGCGAACGAGATGGCGAGCTTCCTCGCCCATGACGACGCGGTGTGGCATCGCCGGTTGACCGAGGCCGAGATGGTCGCGCGCGTCGGCGCGGTCGCCGGCACGCACACCGATCGGGTGGTGGAGACCTATCGCCGGCTTCTGCCGGATGCGAACCCGGCGGAGCGGCTGATCGCCACGCTGACCGATTCCAATTTCCGTCTCCGCTCGCTGACGGTCGCGGAGCGCAAGGCCACGGGCACCGGCGCGCCGCTGTGGATGTACTCCTTCGCCTGGCGCACGCCGGTGTTCGGCGGCCGGCTTGGCGCCTTCCATGCGCTGGACGTGCCATTTACGTTCGACACGATCGACCTGACGAAGGCGACGGACGGCAGCGCGACGGCGCGCGGCCTCGCCGACCTGATGGCGAGCACCTGGGCGCATTTCGCGCACACCGGGCGCCCGGCGCACGCGCGCCTGCCGGACTGGCCCGTTTATACGGCCGACCGGCGGGCGACGATGGTGCTGGATGCGGCGTGCCGGGTGGAAGATGACCCGGGGCGGGAGACGCGGCTCCTGTGGCGGGAGATCGCGAGGCCGGGGGTGAGGTGGGCGCAAAGTCGGGCGTGATACCTGTTCGAAGGGCGATTGCTCTCGACCGAAGCGTCCACCGCCGCTTGTCGCCCCGCGGTATCTCGATCGTGCAGCGCACTGGCAGGCAACTGTAAAAGCCCATGTGGTCCGCTACTTCCGCGAGAAACGGCCGCGCCGGCGCAGTTGGCGCAGCGACAGCGCGTGCAGCAGGATCGAGCTTGGCACCACGAAAGCGGGGGTCAGCACATTCGGATAAGCGCCGGCGCCGATGCTCGGCAAATTCGGAACGATCAGCTGGAACCGGCCGGGCGAGGTGAGCATCCCCAAGGTGATCGCGACGGCAAAGTCGGCCAGGCCGAGGATATTCCAGATCATCGCGGCCCTCCGGCCCTGAACCGTGCCGGTCGCCACGGCGATCGCCGCCGGCACGGCGAACAGGCCGGTCAGCACATCGCCAATTCCCGCCGGCAACGCGAACACGCCGGGCAGCGCCCCACGCAGCCAAGCAGCGAGAGCCCAGCCGCCGAATACGCGGTAAAGCTGAAGAGCGACGAGCCAGGTCGCCGGCATCGCGTCGAGCACCTGCCCCACGCGCTTCGACAACAGCAGCAGGGGCGCGCCGATGATCACCGGCAGGAAGATCGCCAACGGCAGCAACGGTAAGGGTGAGGCGCCCGTGATGAAGACGCCATTGATCGCCGCGCTCCAGGCGACAGCGAACCAAAGAGTGTCTGGGATCATGACCGCCAGCCAGGTCGTGCGGCGTTGGCTCGGCGTCATGTCGGTGCTCTCGAGGCCGAGCCACCAACCGACCGCGATAAGCCCATGGGCCATCAACTGGTGCGCCAAGGTCGGAACGCCGCTCGCCGGGATAAACGGTTGCCAGTAGATCAACGCAATCCACAGGACCGTCGGCGGGACGAGCCAAGGCAGCAGGCTGCGCCAGGCGGAATGCGGCGGGACGATACCGGCGGGAACGGCGACGGCGGTCATCAGCGGTCCTCCATGCGTAACGACTGATTTGTACGTCGGATGTACGACCGCTTCCGGTGAGCGACTATCCGCGATAATATTGATGGGTTATGAAGCAGAACTTCACGGTCAGGAAAGGCGCGCTCGACGGCGTAGAGGCGTTCCTGAGCGTTGCCCATCACCGCAGTTTTCGCAAAGCGGCCGCGGAGCTCGGGGTAACACCATCGGCGATCAGCCAGGCGGTACGCGCACTTGAGGCGCGCGTCGGCGCGGCACTTTTCATCCGCACGACGCGCAGTGTCGGCCTGAGCGAAGCCGGCGAGCGATTTCACGCGCGTGCAAAGCCCGCCTTCGAGGAGCTGATCGCCGCAAGCGAGGTTGCGCGTGACCTTGGGCAGCGGCCTGCCGGGCTGTTGCGCCTCACGGTGCCGCGGGCGGCGGTGCCGATCCTGCTGGAGCCGCTGATCGCATCGTTCTGCCAAGCCTATCCCGAGGTCGAGGTGGAGATCTCCGCGAGCGCGGATCTGGTCGATATCCCCGCCGGAGGATTTGACGCCGGCATTCGGCTCGGCCAGTTCATCGAGGCCGATATGATCGCCGTGCGTCTGACACCGTCGTTCCCGCTGACTGTGATCGGCAGCCCCGACTATCTGCGCCGGCGGCAGCGGCCGGAACTCATCGACGATCTGCGCCGGCACGCCTGCCTGCGCATGCGCCGCTCAAACGGGTCGATCACGCCCTGGTCCTTTGTCAACGGCAACGAGGCCGTCGAAGTCATCGTTTCAGGACCTTTTATCGCCAACGACATTCCCACGATGCTTGGCGCGGCCGTCGAAGGACTGGGTCTTGCGCAGGTGCCCGAGCCGATCGCAGCCGGCGCGGTGAAGGCGGGGAAACTCGTGCGCGTGCTGGAACCCTTCGCGCCGATGGCGCCGGGTGTGTTTCTCTACTATCCCGGCTACCGGCAAATGATGCCGAAGCTGCGAGCCTTCATCGATCACGTGAAGAGCCGCTCGGGCGCTACCAACGAAATCCGAAGTTGCATTGATGACAAGCGAACACGGGGGATGAAAATGGATCGTGCCCCATCGCGTGGTGTAGGAGCGGCTGCATCAGTGCAGGGTTGAGCTCCTCGATCAGGCTGCCAGAGCGGGCAGGCTGACAAAGGGATCATCGCTCATCGGCGCGATGGTTTCCAGACT
>JBDTFI010000547.1:0-8311 GCA_039938035.1 Acetobacteraceae bacterium
CGTCGAGCGAGCAGTCCCGCCCGGCAAGCGGATCGAAGCCGTGGTCGACAACTATGCAACCCACAAGCATCCGAAGGTCCGCGCATGGCTCGAACGGCATCCGCGCTGGACATTCCATTTCACGCCAACCTCCGGATCGTGGCTGAACGCCGTCGAGAACTTCTTCTCGATACTGACACCCAAGCGCATCCGTAGCGGCAGCTTCCCCTCGATCGCCAACCTGCAAGCCGCGATAAAGCGCCATCTTGCCGAACACAATGCCGAGCCGAAGCCATTCGTCTGGACCGCATCAGCTGCGTCCATCCTGGCAAAGCTCGACAGACTGCCTGCACCATCCATATGAGTCGGAGCACTAGCACGGATACGGTGACTCGCCCTGGACGCGATCCATCGCCTACGATGCGACGGTGCGGCGGTGGTCCCATCAAGGAGAGTGAGCATGAGCCAGGCCCTGTCGGGCGTCCGCGTCATCGACATGACGCATAACCAGGCGGGGCCGGCCTGCACGCAGATGCTCGGCTTTCTTGGTGCCGACGTGATCAAGCTGGAAGAGCCGAAGGGCGGTGACGTGGCGCGGCGGAACATGCGCGACCAGGACAGTGACAGCCTGTTCTTCCTGCTGCTGAACGCCAACAAGCGCAGTCTGACGCTCGATTTGAAGACGCCTGAAGGGAAGGATCTGTTCAGCAAGGTGATCGCGAAATCAGACGTTCTCGTCGAGAATTTCGGACCTGGCGCGCTCGACCGCCTTGGCCTCGGCTATGACGTACTCCGCGAGGTCAACCCGCGCCTCATCTACGCGACCATCAAGGGCTTCGGTACTTATGGGCCGTACAGCGGCTTCAAGAGTTTCGAGCCGATCGCCCAGGCGATGGGCGGCGCGATGAGCGTGACCGGATTCCCCGAAAATCCGCCAACCTACACCTTTCCCGCGATCGGCGATTCGGGCACCGGCATGCACATGGCAATCGGCATACTGGCCGCGCTACAGCAGCGTCATGTGTCAGGCCGGGGTCAACACGTCGAGGTGTCGATGCAGGACGCGGTCGTGAACCTGATCCGCGTCAGCCTTCGGGATCACCAGCGGTTTGGCCATGCCATGCCACGCTCCGGCAATCAGCTTGGCCGTACCGTGCCTGGCACGACCTATCCGTGCGCGCCCGGTGGTCCGAACGATTACGTGTACATTTTCGCCCAACCGCAGATGTGGCTGGCGTTTCTCGGTGTGCTGGGTCGCGCTGATCTCGCCGAGGATGCGCGCTTCAGGACGCCGGAGGCGCGCTGGGAGAATCGTACGGCGCTCGACGAGATCGTCGGGGCGTGGACCCGCCAACGCAGCAAGCACGACGTCATGCACGAGATGGGCAAAGCGGGGGTTCCGTGCGGCGCCTGCCTGGATACCGGCGAGGTGCTGGCCGATCCGCATCTCCGGGCGCGCGAGATGATCGTCGATGTCGACTATCCGCCGCGCGGCACCTACCAGACGGTCGGGTGCCCGATCAAACTGTCGGATTCGCCTGCCGAGGTGAGCCGTCCGCCGATTTTGGGTGAGCACACCGATGTCCTGCTCGGCAGCCTCTGCGATGTCAGCCCGGAGGGCCTTCGGGACCTGCGCCGGAGTGGCGTCATCTGATCGTCCGAGGATCGGAATGCACGAGCCACGCGAAGCGAGGCGGACACGCCTGGAAAGGGACTGCCCCACGTGTCCGTCTCATACCGATGTTCCGCATCCGGGACAGAGAACGGAACGGGCATGCCAGAGTGCCGCGAAATTGACGAAAGGTAAACCGTCCGTCCGGGGGGCGGTTGCTACCAAATCACGTAATTATTTCAATATGTTGTCCGTATCGGGCGCCCGCTTTCGGGGTCCGCCTCATTTCCCCACGCGCGTTGACGGAATGGATACCCCGGCCTCATAGTTGCCATGAGCCACGCGCATAAGTCGCGGCACGCACCGGAGGAGAAGAACGTGGGGACAAAGCAGAGGTTCGCGCGCGGGGTAATCGTGGGGCTGCTCGCGCTCGGCGGGTTGGCCCTGAGCGGGGTCGTCGAGGCCGCGACAGTTGGTCCGGTGTCGGATCCGATCGGCGTGATCCGCGTGGCCAAGGGCGCCCCCATCGTGATCGGCGGCTACTGGGTGCTCTCGGGAGCCGACACCGCGCTCGGGGCCGATGAGAAGCGCGGTGTCGAACTGGCGATCAAGGACGTGGGCGGCAAGCTGCTCGGCCACGATATCAAGCTCGATAGCGAGGACGACGCGTGCAGCGCGGAGGGTGGCCAGACCGCCGCCACCAAGCTCGCCTCCACCCCGAACATGACCATCGTGCTCGGCCCGGCCTGCTCCTCGGCCGCAACGCCCGGCGCGCCCATCCTCTGGCAGGCCGGCATCGTCGATATCTGCACCGCCTGCACCGCGCCGGCACTGACCGCGCCCGACCGCAAGCCGGAATATGACGGCTTCGCCCGGACCGTGTTCAGCGACAGCGAGCAGGGCAAGGCGGACGCCACCTACCTGTTCAAGGTGGCGGGGCTGAAGACCGTGGTGACGATCCACGACGGCAGCCCCTACGCCCAGCAGCTCGTCACCGTGATGGCGAACAATTTCGAGCAGATGGGCGGCAAGGTGCTGTCACGCGAGGCGGTCGCGCCGAGTGACGTCGATATGCACCCGGTGCTGACGCGGATCGCCAGCGAGAAGCCGGACGCGGTCTATATGCCGATCTTCACCGCCGCGGCGGCGCAGGTGCTGCGCCAGTCGAAGGAGGTGCCGGGTCTTGAGCATACCACGCTCATGGGCGGCGCCTCGCTGCTGTCGCCCGACTTCATCGAGGCCGCCGGCCCCGCGGTTGTCGGCTTCCGCATCGGCTATCCGGACATTTCCCCGGAGTCGATGGGCAAGGGATATCCGAACTTCGTCGCCGAGTACACCAAAACCTACGGAGAGGCGCCGATTTCCGGCTTCCATGCCAACGCCTATGACGGCGCGATGCTGGCGTTCAAAGCGATTGCCGCGGTCGCCAAGACCGACGCGGACGGCAACCTCTATATCGGCAAGAAGGCCCTGCGCGACGCGGTGTTCGCCACCAGGTTCGACGGCATAAGCGGCCCGATCGCGTGCGACCAGTATGGCGAGTGCTCGCAGTTCAAACCGTCCGTGCTGGAGTTCACGTCCGCCGATCCGAAGACCTTCAAGCTCGGCACGAACCCGAAGAAGATCTGGCCCTAGCGATTGGGAGTGACGTCGGCTCCGACGGACGTTGCCCGCGAGCCTTGGCGTGCCGCCCTGGCTCGCGTCAACGCCGTCGATCTCGTCCTCTGGGCGCTGCGGATCGGCGTGCTGGCCGTGGTGGTGGGCGGCACGATCGGTTCCCTGATCAAGGACCGCTATGCCTTCGCGCAGTGGTTCGACTTCGTGGTGTTCGGCCTGACCATCGGCAGCATCTACGCGCAGATCGCGCTCGGCTACACGATGGTGTACGGCGTGCTGCGGCTGATCAACTTCGCCCACGGCGACATCATGATGTGCGGGGCCTTCGGCGGGTACTTCGTCGCCCGCCCGCTCGCCAGCTCGGGTTTTCTGGAGAGCCATCCGGTGCTCGGCATGGCGGCGATTCTCGCGGTCGCGATGGTGGTCTCGACCGGGATCGCCCTGCTGACGGAGCGGCTCGCCTACCGTCCGTTTCGCCGCGTGCAGGGATTGGCGCCGCTGATCTGCGCGATCGGCGTCTCCTTCTTCCTGGAGCAGACGTTTCGCGGCCTGTTCGGCTCGGCGGTGAAGGCCTATCCGAGTCCGCGCTGGCAAGCCGATGCTTACCATTTCGCCGGCCTTACGCTGCCGCGCATCGACGTGCTGGTAATCGGGTTGGCTCTGGTCTTCATGGCCGGGCTCTATGCCATCGTCCAGCGTACCCGCATGGGCACGGCGATGCGCGCCGTCTCCGAGGATCCCGAGGCGGCCGCGCTGATGGGGATCGACGTCACCAAGGTGGTCGTCTTCACCTTCATCCTCGGCGGCGCGATGGCCGGGATCGCCGGGGTGTTCTACGCCTTCCTTTACAAGCAGGTGTTCTTCTTCATGGGCTTCACGCCCGGCATCAAGGCGTTCGGCGCCGCGGTGCTCGGCGGGATCGGCAGCATTCCCGGCGCCATGCTCGGCGGCTTCTTCTTGGGCCTCGTCGAATCGGTCGGGCCGGCGCTGTTCCTGGACGGGCTTGGCATCACCGCCCCGTATCAGCTGCGCGACCTGATCGCCTTCACGCTGCTGATCATGGTGCTCATCTTCCGCCCGCAGGGCCTGCTCGGCGAGCGTATGGCGAAGAAGCGGGCCTGAGGCCGATGCTTCGCACGGCCTCTCTGCGAGGGCTGCTGTTCGGGGTGATCGGCGTCTATCTCGCTTCGGTCGGCGTGCTGCTGATGCTGCATAGCCGCTGGATCGTCGTCGGCACGTTGAGCCTGGGGCAGGCCACGCTGGTGTTCCTGGGGATCGGCGCCGGCATCGTCGCGGCGTCGCCCGCAACGTCCTTCGCGACCGGGACGCGCCTCGCCGCCGGGGCGGTGGCGGGACTGATTACCGGCGGGCTGGTCGCCGCTCTTGCCGTTCTGGTCGCGTTGGTGCCGCTGCGCTCGATCTTCATCGCGCTGTCGCCGGACCTGCTTTCCATGCTGACGACCGGCCTGGGCCTCTGGAAAGGCATCGCGCTCCTGCTCGGCGCGGGATTGATCACTGGGTTTCTCGGTTCGGCCCTGCGGATCGCCCCGGTACCAATTCGCCGTGCGCTGATCGCCGGCGCGGCCGCCGTGATGATCGCCGGCGTGTTCCAGGAGCTGATCCAGCTCATGCTGCAATACGAGGGCCCGGTGGGCGCGATCCGCGACTTTTTCTACACCTGGGACGGGTTGACGCCGAAGGGCGCGATCACGGTCTCCGTCCTGGCCATCATCTGCCAGCAGATCTGGTCGGGCACCGTGGGAAGGCGCGCGCCGCCGGCGGATGACCGCCAGCGGCAACGCCAGCGGATGGTCCGCGCTGGCATCGCGTTGCTCGCGCTCGCGGTGATGCCGGCGCTAACCGGAGCCTATATCGGCCAGGTGCTGCTGCTGGTCGCGCTGTATATCCTGATGGGAATGGGCCTCAATCTGGAGGTGGGTCTCGCCGGGCTGCTCGATCTCGGCTTCGTCGCGTTCTTCGCCGTGGGCGCCTACTCGACGGCGCTGCTGACGGCCGACAACGCGCATGCGCTGATGCATCTGTCGTTCTGGGCGGCGATGCCGATTTCGGTGGTGCTCTCGGTTCTGGTCGGCGTGGTGTTCGGTTTGCCGGTGCTGGGCGTGCGCGGCGATTATCTCGCGGTCGCCACGTTGGGGCTGGGGGAGATCGTCCGTGTCGTCGTGCTGTCCGATTTCGCCGCCCCGCTGCTCGGTGGCGCACAAGGGCTGCTGCAAATACCCAAGCCGCGCATCGGCAACATGGTGCTGACGAACCCGGTACAGCTCTTCTATCTCACGCTGATCGCCGCCGGAATCGCCGCGTTCGTCGCGTGGCGGCTGGAGAACTCGCGCCTGGGGCGTGCCTGGACGGCGCTGCGCGATGACGAAGACGTGGCGCAGGCGCTTGGGATCAATCTGGTACGCTCCAAGCTGATGGCCTACGGGCTTGGCGCTGCTTTCGCCGGACTTGCCGGCTCGATCTTCGCGGTGATGCTAAGCTCGGTCTATCCGTCGAGCTTTCAGCTTCTGGTGTCGATCAACGTGCTGGCGTTGATCATCGTTGGCGGCATGGGCAGCTTGCCGGGCGTAGTGCTGGGTTCCGTGGCGCTGATCGGGCTGCCGGAGCTGCTGCGCGAGTTCGGCGAGTACCGTTACCTGTTCTATGGCGCTGCCCTGATCGTTATGATGCGCTGGCGTCCGGAGGGGCTGTGGCCCTCGGAGGTCCGCCGGCGCGAGCTGCACGATGCCGACGAGGCGGAGACGGTCGATGAGGGCGTCGACCTGCTGCCGGTGAGGCCGCGATGACGATGCCCCTTGGGAGCATTCTCGACTGTCGGCGCATCACGATGCGCTTCGGGGGGTTGACCGCCGTCGCGGCGCTCGATCTGGCGGTCACGGAGAACAGCATCCACAGCATCATCGGCCCGAACGGCGCCGGCAAGACGACGGTGTTCAACTGCATCACACAGAACATCCGGCCGACCGACGGGCAGGTCTGGTTTCGCGACCGGCGCATCGACGGGCTGACGCCGGACCGCGCCGCCGAGGCGGGAATCAGCCGGACCTATCAGAACATCCGCCTGTTCCGAAACATCAGTGCGATCGAGAATTTGTTGGTCGGCATGCACATGCACCTACGCTCGACCTGGTGGGGCGCCGTGCTGAACACGCCCGCGACCCGCGCCGACGAGGCGGGCGCGCACGCCGAGGCGATGCGGCTGCTGAGCTTCGTCGGCCTGCGCGGCCGCGGCGACGACCTGGCACGCAACCTGCCCTACGGGCAGCAGCGCCGGCTGGAGATCGGCCGCGCGCTGGCGACACGGCCGAAGCTGCTGCTGCTGGACGAGCCGACGGCCGGCATGAATCCGCACGAGACCACCGAGATGATGCGCTTCATCGAGGAGGTGCGCGCGCGCTTCGCCATCACCATCCTGCTGATCGAGCATCAGATGCGGGTCGTGATGTCGATGTCTGATTGCGTGACCGTGCTGGATCACGGCACCAAGATCGCCGAGGGACCGCCGGCGGAGGTGCAGCGCGACCCGGCGGTGATCGAGGCCTATCTCGGCGTGAAGGCGTCCGCCTGATGGCGCTGCTCGAGATCGACGCCATCCACGTCTTCTACGACAAGATCGAGGCTCTGAAGGGCGTCTCGCTCGTGGTGGAGGAAGGCCGGATTGTCACGCTGATCGGCGGCAACGGCGCTGGCAAGTCGACCACGCTGCGCGCGATCAGCGGGCTGCTGCACCCGCGCGCGGGCGAAATCCGCTACGAGGGCAAGCCGCTCGCCGGCCTTGGCGCGCATGTGATCGCGGCGATGGGGCTGGTGCAGGTGCCCGAAGGACGGCGCATCTTCGGCCGGCTGAGCGTCGAGGAGAACCTCGCGATGGGCGCATTCCCCCGCCGCGACCGATCCGCCGTCGCGGCCGACCGGGAACGCCTGATGGCGCTGTTTCCCCGCTTGCGCGAGCGGCTGCGCCAAGTCGCTGGCACATTGTCGGGCGGCGAGCAGCAGATGGTGGCGATGGCGCGCGCGCTGATGGCGCGGCCGCGCGTGCTGCTGATGGACGAGCCGAGCATGGGCCTCGCCCCGATGGTGGTCGAGCAGGTGTTCGAGACGATCCGGACCATCAATGCACAGGGCGTGACGGTGTTGCTGGTGGAGCAGAACGCGCTGATGGCGCTGTCGGTTGCCGATACCGGCTACGTGCTTGAAACCGGCCGTGTCATCCTGAGCGGCCCAGCGCGCGAGCTGCTTGACGACGAACGGGTTCGGGCGGCGTACTTGGGCTGACTGGCGGAGGGTCGCGGATGCGAGTTGTCGTCATGGGCGGCGGCGTGGTCGGCGTCACCACCGCCTACCAGCTTCAGCGTGACGGCCACGAGGTCGTGCTGATCGAGCGCAACGCCGAGGTCGCGGCCGAGACGAGTTGGGGCAACGCCGGCATGATCGCGCCCGGCCACTCCTTCGTCTGGTCGTCACCCAAGGCGCCGGCGATCCTGCTCAAGTCGCTGATACAGGCCGATCAGGCGCTGCGCTTCCGGCCGTCGGCCGATCCGCGCCTCTGGCTCTGGTCGGCCCGTTTCCTGGCGCAATGTACGCAGGGAAGGGCGGCAGCCAACACGCTTCGGAAACACCGTATCGCCGCCTATTCGCAGCGCATCCTGCACGCGACGCTGGCGGACGAAACCATCGACTATGGCCGCAACAACCGCGGCATTCTCTATTTTTACCGCGGCGCCGCGTCATTGGAGCGCGGCGTCGCGCACATGAAAATCCTCGCCGACGACGGCCAGGAGATCCGCGTGCTGGACCGCGATCAGGTCATCGCGCTCGAACCCTCGCTTTCTCCGGCGCGCGAGAAGATCGCCGGCGGCGTCTATTGTCCGACGGACGAAACCGGCGACTGCAACCGCTTCACCGGCGCGCTTGCCGCGATCTGCGCGTCACGCGGCGCCGAGTTCCGCACCGGCACGCCGGTCGATGCGATCGAGACGGAGGGCGATGGGATCGCCGGCGTGCGCTGCGGCGCGGAGCGCATCGTCGCCGACGCCTATGTCATGGCGCTTGGCAACCAGAGCCCGATCCTCGCGCGACGGATCG
>JBDTFI010000548.1:0-5421 GCA_039938035.1 Acetobacteraceae bacterium
CGTCGCCGCGTCGAACGGGCGCCCCGGGTAACGCACATAATGATGCATGGAGATCGTTCCGTAACAGCGATTATCGGAGATCACCAGGATCGGGTTGACGCCATACTGGCAGGCGGTCGCGATCTCGTTGCCCATCATCAGTGCTCCGCCGTCGCCGACGAAGGCCACCACCTGGTTCCCCGGGCGGCGCAACCCCGCGGCGACCGCCATCGGCATCCCCGACCCCATCGCGCCGACCACCGAGGACAGGAAGACCTGCCCAGGCCGGAAATCCATGTAGCGGTGGATGAAGCTGCCGAAATTGCCGGCGTCCGACGTGACGGCCGCGTCCGGCGCCAGATGGCGATTCACCGCGCAGACCACGGCGGCGAAGTTGATCCCGTCCGCCGCCGGCTCCCATACCGGCTCCATCAACTCGCGATGGATCGCATGCAGACCGGCGATCCAGCCCCGCCGCCGCTCGGCCCCGGTTGGGGCGCCGCGCGCGAGCAATCCCTTGATGACCTCATGCGGTGGGCACGCGATACCGAGGTCGACCCGCCACACACGCCCGATCTCGTCGGGGTCTGGCCAGACATGCACGAAGGGAAGCTGCGGCTGCGGCGCGGCGGGGAACCCGTAGGACTGGCTGACCGTGTCGGTCATCCGCTCGCCCAACGCCACCATCAGGTCGGCGCGCCGCATTTCCGCGATCTGCTTGGGCGGAACGCGGATGCCCATGTAGCCCCCGTAGTTGGGATGGCGGGAATCAAACAGTTGCGGCCGCCGATGCGTCGGGCTGATCGGCAGCACCCACGCCTCGGCCATTCGACGGAGGTCATCGGTCGCCGTCGGGTCGTAGAGCGAATCGGTCACCATCGCGCCGCCCACCAGCACGAGCGGGCGCTCGGCGCGCGCGAGCATGTCGGCCAACCGATCGAGATCCGCCGCGCGGGGGCCGGACACGGCGCGCGGGCGCGGCTCGTTCAGCGCCGCCTCGGTCGTCTCGTCGAAAATGTCCTCCGGCAGCACGACGGCCACCGGACCCGGGGTTCCGGACTCGGCAAGGTGAAACGCCCGTGCGATCGCCTCGGAGGCCTGCACCGGCTCGTTCACCTCGATCACCGCCTTGGTGATGTCGGCGAGCAGCACCGCGTAGTTCTGCTCCTGCAACGCCTGGCGGCCGAAATCGGCGCGCTCCACTTGGCCGACCAGCATCACCATCGGCGTCGCATCGTGATGCGCGGAGTGCAGCGAGACCATCGCATTGGAGAGGCCCGGGCCGCGCGAAACCATGCAGACGCCCGCCCGCGCCCGCAGCCGTCCGTCCGCGACCGCCATGAACCCGGCGCCACCCTCGTGGCGGCAAACCACGATGCGGATCGAGTTCATGTCGGACAGCGCGTTGGTCAGCCCGATATAGCTCTCCCCGGGTACGCAGAAGATCTGATCGACCTCGTGGGCGACAAGGGTTTCCGCGATCAGGCGGGCAACGGTGCGCGCCATGCTCAGGCCGCCGGGCAGCGGACGAGCGGGAACGGGAAATCCTTGCAGCCGGGAAAGCTGATCTCGTTGGGCGACAGCCGCTGCACGTGCAGCACGTCGGCACTGTCGCAGCCGAAACCGAAATCGGCCGGAGCGATGCCGAGCCCGCCGGCCGTTGCTCGTGGTCCCGCGGTGACGAAATGGATGTCGATGCCGTTTCCGGTACCGCGTGCGGTCTCGATCTCGCGCTGGATGTAGGCCACGCTGGTCAGCGTCGCCCGCATCACCACGTCACGCGTGACGATCACGCTCGGCTGGGCGAGGCAGTCCTGTGCCGTCACCGACGAGGGTGGCGGAAACAGCCCGCCGGTCCAGGCGCCGAACAGGAAGGCGTGCGGCACCGCCTGGGCGCGGGCAGGTGGCACGAGGGGCGGAGTGATGAGGGAGACGAGGGCGACGGCAGCAGCTATTCGAACGGCGATCCGGCGCATGCGGGCTCCTCGGCGGGTCAGATTGGGAGTTCAGGATAGGGTGCCGACCGCGACGTGGCCAGGGGCACGTCTACAAAGGCTCTGCAAACCGCGACGCGTTCGCTATGTTCGATGCGTTGGACGTCATACGACTCGCGTATTTTGGACGATATTTTTTGGCCTCTGGCGCCAAGTATCAGATTGACAGTCATTGCACCATCGGGGACGCAGGATGATCATTTCGATCAAAGGGCTCGGCTACACGGCAATTCATCGAATCGGGGAAGGCAAGTTTCGAGGACTTGACACAATGCTCGCCGAGGAACGATTGGCCCAACTGAACGCCGCGACGCGACTTTCGGATCTGACCGCACTCAGCAGCATCGGGCTTCACAAGCTGAAGGGCAGTCTGCGCGAATTCTGGTCGATCGACGTCAACGCCGGCTGGCGGATTTTCTTCAAGTTCCGGAATGGCAATGCCTCTGAAGTTCAAATCTTCGACCCGCACTAGGTGGGCGCTTCGGCAGCGTCTCAAAGGCATGATGCGTAGCAAGGACGACGACACCATTTTCCACTATCCGCAAGGCGTCCCGTTCCCGGCGATCCACTCTGGGCGGACGCTGCACGCGGAAATTCGGGCGCGCGGGCTGAGGCCAATGGGCTGGCGCTGAAGCTGCGGGTGTCAGCCAACCGCATCTCGGAAATCTTGCGCGGCAGGCGGGGTATTTCCGCTGAAACCGCGCTGCGCTTGGCACGCTGCTTCGGCAACAGCCCCGAATTCAGGCTCAACCTACAAACACACTATGATCTCGCTGTGGCGCGGCGAGATATCGAGGAAACCGTCGCGCGCGAAGTCGAGGTAGTTTGAGAGCCTATCGCCCCAACACCACCCGAACCTCCTCCAGCGCCCCTGCATCCTCGATCGTCGCCGGCACCGTGACCGTCTCCCCGTCGGCGATCCGGCGGATCGTCGCGCGGAGGATCTTCCCCGACCGGGTCTTCGGCAGCCGCGGCACCACGCGGGCGTCCTTGAACGCCGCCACCGGCCCGATGCGCTCGCGCACCAGGGCGACCAGCTCCGCCGCGACCTCCGCTTCGGGGCGGTTCGCCCCGGCCTTCAGCACCACCAGCCCGAGCGGCGCCTGACCCTTCACCGGGTCAGCCACACCGATCACCGCGCACTCGGCGACGTCAGCGTGCGCGGCCAGGACCTCCTCCATCGCCCCGGTGGACAGGCGGTGGCCGGCGACGTTGATGATGTCGTCAGTGCGCCCCATCACCATAACGTCGCCTTGCGCATCGATCGTGCCGGCGTCGCCCGAACGGTACCAGCCCGGGAAGTCGGCCAGATAGGCGCGCCGGTAGCCGGTATCGTCGCCCCACAAGGTCGGCGCGCAGCCCGGCGGCAGCGGCAGGCGGACGCAGAGATTGCCGGTCTGGGCCGCGGCAACCTCGCGTCCGTCGTCGTCGAGCGCGTGCAGCGCATAGCCGGGACTCGCCCTGCCGCCCGACCCAGGAAGAAACGGAAACAGGCCGAGCCCGCGGAACCCCGACGTGATCGCCCAACCGGTCTCGGTCTGCCACCAATGATCGACTACCGGGATGCCCATCCGCTCGGCCGCCCAGGACGCGGTCGGCGGGTCGCAGCGTTCGCCGGCGAGATAGAGCGCCTCCAGCCGGCTCAGGTCATGGCGACCCATCAGCTTGCCCTCCGGGTCCTGCTGCTTGATCGCCCGCATCGCGGTCGGCGCGGTGAACAGCACCTTCACGCCGTGCTGCGCCGCGACCCGCCAGAACGCGCCGGCGTCGGGCGTGCCGACCGGCTTGCCCTCGTACATCACGGTGGTGCAGCCGCGCAGCAGCGGCGCATAGACGATGTAACTATGTCCGACGACCCAGCCGACGTCGGACGCCGCCCAGTAAACGTCGCCCGCATCGACGCCGTAGACCATCCGCATGGAGTTCCACAGGGCGACCGCGTGCCCGCCATTGTCGCGCACCACCCCCTTCGGCTTGCCGGTCGTGCCCGACGTGTAGAGCACATAGAGCGGGTCGGTCGCCTCGACCGACACCGGCGGGAGCGGGCGCCCGGCCGCCTCGGCCGCCGCCAGATCCTCGTCGCGTCCGGCCACCAGTTCGGCCCGCAAGGCAGAGCGTTGCAGGATCAGGCAGCGATCCGGCTTGTGCGGCGAGATCGCGATCGCCGCGTCCAGCAGCGGTTTGTAGGCGATCGTCCGCCCCGGCTCGAGCCCGCAGGAGGCGGAGACGATCACTTTCGGCCTGGCATCGGCGATGCGCGCGGCCAACTCGGCGGCGGCGAATCCGCCGAACACCACCGAATGGACGGCGCCGAGCCGAGCGCAGGCCAGCATCGTGACCACCGCCTCGGGCACCATCGGCAGGTAGATCACCACCCGGTCGCCGCGCCCGACCCCACGCGCCGCCAGCGCCCCGGCGAACTTCGCCACCCGCTCGGTCAGCCCGCGATAGGTAAAGGTCTCGATGCGCCCTTCCATCGCGCTGTCCCAGATCAGCGCCGGCTGCTCGCCGCGCCCGGCGGCGACATGGCGATCGAGGCAGTTATAGGCGGTGTTGAGCCGAGCGCCCGGAAACCACCGTCCGTACGGCCCGGAATCCGGATCGAACACCGTGTCCCAGCGCCGATCCCAGTCGATCCCTTCGGCGACGCCCGCCCACCAGCCTTGCGGATCGCGCCGCCACGCCTCGTAGGTGGCGTCATAGCCGGTCGCCGGCGCGGCATCGGTCATCGCGCTTGCCCCTCATTCACATGCGAGGCAAGCATCGCGCCGGGCGCGCGAGCACGCAATTCGGTGGGATTTGTTAATCGTCGGGGGCCGAAAACACGATCGCCGGCCGGGAATTCCCCCGGCCGGCGCTAGTGGGAGGTAACTCGATGAGTAGACTTCATCGCGGCCTCCTGCCGATCATGGTGGTTTTGGTCGTCAAGATCAAGATCATCGTGAGAGTTCGGTAGGAGGCGGGCGGCCCGTTCGCGAGCCGCCCGCTCCTGCCGGTGCCGACGTTACAGAATGCGACAATTCGAGCCTTGTTTGCGTCATACTCGGCTGCTTCACTCGCTGTACCGAGATCGCGGAGCAGACCCATGAGCCCGCACGACATTCGCCGCCTCGCCTTGGCCCACGAACTGCTCGTCCCGGCCGCTGCGGGGCATGGCCTTCCGGATGCGTGCGCCAAGCCGGATCGCGCGGAATATCCGGGCGATCGCACCCCAGCCATCGACCTCCCGCGTGACGCGGACGGTTGACGTGATGCGTTAGCGGACCGACCTCTCAGCCAGCCGGCTTGCCTGACCTGCCCCTGCGTGGCATGGCGCGCGTGCCCGCGAACTGGTCGGACCTCGTATGAACGCCGCCTCGCCAGGCCTCGGTCTTGGCTTCACCTTCGCCGACCTCGCCGAGCGCGAGGGTTTGATCCGCCTCGACCGCGCGTTCCTTGATCGGCTGGC
>JBDTFI010000549.1:0-4767 GCA_039938035.1 Acetobacteraceae bacterium
AACCCTACCCGGCGCCGCCGCGGTGACCACCGCTATGGATAAGTAGCCCGCCTGCGCCAGACTCTTGGCGGTCGCTCCAGCGGGCTACTTACCCACAGCTCCTACACCACGTCCGGGGACACGACCAAATAGCATGGTGATCCCCATGCAAAGATGACCGAGGGAAACGCTCCTTGCGTCGTTGAGTTCTTGGCCCAGGCGCAGGATATCGTGGCTCGTATGGCGCGCCGCAGCCAGCTCGTTGCGGTTTAACAAATTTCCCCAACGGCCCCAGGCAACGCTGATGAACTGGGGCGGATAGCCTAACTTCTCCCAAAGCTCCTGCGCCCGTTCGTAAGCCCGACCCGTCGCTTCGCGCGCGAGGCCCTCGGTTGCCAGGCGTACCGACCCCAGCGTGGCCTGCACTCCCAGTTCGTGGCGATCACGCCCAGCACCTTCGGGCAGCGCGGAGATAAGGCGAATGGACTTCTCCAGATGCGCGAGCGCCTCGGCGAATGAGCCGCGCGCTGCCGAGATCTGGCCGGCACGCAAGAAGCAAAGAACCGCCGGCTCGGTCCGGCCCGCCTCCGCGCAGTGCTGCCCCAGCAGTTCGGGTCGGGTCTGCTCGATGTCCGGATCTTGCAGAAGCAGCGCGTCCGCGACCCGCCGTGCAGCACGGTGCGTCGGGTGCGCAGCAGGCTCTCATAGGCGACGTCCTGCACCAGCGCGTGCTTGAACGTATAGGTCGCGTCGGGCGGAACGCCGCGCCGAAACGCGAGGCCCGAGGCGACGAGGTCTTCGAGCCCCTGGCGGAGATGCGTCGCCGGAAACTGCGCGACGGCCTCGACCAGCTCGTACGGAAACACGCGGCCGATCGCGGCGCCGATCTGGGCGACCTCCTTGCCCGCCGGCAGGCGATCGAGGCGTGCCATGAGAGACGCCTTGAGCGAAACCGGCACGGCGATGCGTTCGCCACCGCCGCCCTCCAGCACGGCATTCGTGATCTCCTCGACGAACAGCGGAATGCCGTCGGCCTCGGTCAGGATTCGATCGAGGAGATCGCCCGCCAACTCCGTGTCCGCCACCCGCGCGGCGATCACCGCCGCATCCCGCCGGTCCAGGCGGCTCAACGCGAGCAGGGTGGTGCCGGCACGGCCGATCCAGGGCGGTTGGAACTCCGGGCGGAAGGTGACAAGCACCAGGATGGAAAGCCTGGGCAATCGCTCGATCAGCAGGTCCAGAAGCTCGCGCGAGCTTGGGTCGGCCCAGTGGGCGTCCTCGAAAACCATTAGCGCCGGCGCCAGTCCCTCGAGTTGGCGCAACAGCACCTCGAACGTCCGCTCCTTCCGCCGCTGCGGGGTCAGGTTCAGCGCCGGGGCGCCGCCGGGCGGAAGCGAGAGCAGGTCCGACAGCAGCGCGACGTCCTCGGCTGGGGTCGGTCCCAGGAGCGCCAGCAACTTGCGCCGGTTCTCCTCCCCGTTGTCCTCCCGCGCGAAACCGGCCGCGTGTTCGAGATGCGTGATGACCGGATGGAGCGCGCTGTCCTGGCGGTGCGGCGAGCAGAAATAGCGCAGGCGGGCAAACGCTTCCCCACTCAGCCTTTCCTCCAGCGCCGCCACCAGACGCGACTTGCCGATGCCCGGCTCGCCCGAGACCAGCACCAGCCGACCCTCCCCCTGCCTTGCCTGCCGCCACCGGCGCAGCAGCAAGTCGAGTTCCTCATCGCGCCCGACCAGCGGCGCGAGGGCGGCCGGGCGCAGCGCCTCGAAGCGATTTTGCACCGCGTTCTCGGCATCGACCCGCCAGGCCGCGACCGCGTCGGGGAACCCCTTCAGCTCATGCGCGCCAAGCTCCTGACAAGCAAAAAGTCCGCCAATTTGACGTCGCGTCGCCGCGTCCGTGACGACGGTTCCAGGTTGCGCGAAGGTCTGCAACCGGGCGGCGAGGTTCGGCGTGTCGCCGACCGCCGAATGCGTCTGGGCCATTTCGCCGACCACCACTAGCCCGCTGGCGATGCCGACCCGGGCCTGCAACGTGCCGGCAGGGCCGGCGACCGTCTCCAGGCGCGCCACCACCGCGACGGCCGCCAGCCCGGCCCGCACCGCCCGCTCCGCATCCTCCTCGCGCGCCTGTGGATAGCCGAAATAGGCCATAACGCCGTCGCCGAGGTACTGGGCGACGAAGCCGCCGTGTTCTTCGATGAGCGCGGCCACGTTGCTGTGATAGGCGGCGATCACGTCACGGATGTCCTCGGGATCAAGTCGGGACCCGAGCGCCACCGATCCCACGAGGTCGCAGAACATCACCGTGAGCTGGCGGCGCTCAGCGGCCGGCGCAGCGGCGGGAACCGGCGGGGTGGGGCCGAGCGAAGCCCCGCAATCGCCGCAGAACCTCTTTCCGTCCGCATTGGCGCTTCCGCAGCGTGCGCAATCCATGAGCGCGGCGCCCCTTCCTCGCACAGCCCTCTGTGTGGCTCGGTCGCCTTAAACCTGGGACGTCAAGGTCGTGTCCGTCAACGATTCGGGAAGCGGCGAGCCTCTCTGCTTGGCGTGAGCACCCCATTTGTGGCACATCAACGTGAGCGCGCGCCGTCCGGGCCGCGACGGAGATTCCCTGATGCGCCCTGCCCTACTGATCGGCGCCGCCTTGCTGTTCTCCCCGCCCGCTCTGGCGCAGACCCGCGTCGGGAGCCAAACGCACGGCCGCGTCGTCGCCGTCGCCCACCCCGTCGCCAACGCACCGCGCACGCTGGCGGAGGCGCTGGTGCAGACCTACTCCTACAACCCGGCCTTGCTGGCCGAGCGCGCGAAGCTGCGCGCCACCGACGAAGGCGTGCCGCAGGCGGTCTCGGGGTGGCGGCCGACCATCATCATGGCCGGCACCGCGGGTTATGGCGACGGGCTGACGCGCGAGTTCGTCTCGTCCAACAACCAGAAGCTCCGCACCGACCGCGACATCGCGACCGCCCAGGCGACCGCGACCCAGCCGCTCTATACCGGCGGGCGCGTCCGCGCTTCCGTCCACAAGGCCAAGAACGCGGTCTTCGCCGAGCGGGCGACGCTGATCGGGCAGGAGGAGTCGGCGTTCAGTGACACGGTCAACGCCTATGTCGGCGTTGTTCAGGCCCGCCAGGTCGCCGAAATCGACCGCAACAACGAGCAGGTGCTGAAACAGCAGCTTGAGGCCACGCAGGACCGCTTCCGCGTTGGCGAGATTACCCAGACCGATGTCGCGCAGGCGCAGGCGGCGCTCGCCAGCGCCACGGCGACACGCCTGACCGCAGAGGGAAGCGTGCAAACCGCCGAGGCGGCATATCTCCGCGCGATCGGCTCCGCCCCGCCACCTGACCTCGTCGCCCCGCAACCGCTCCACTTGCCGCTCCGCTCCGAGCAGCAGGCCGCGACCATGGCGAGTGACAACAACCCGGCGGTGATCTCGGCGCTGTTCAATCTGTCCGGCGCGCGCAACGCCGTCGATGTCGCGTTCGGAGCGTTGCTGCCGCAGATCAGCCTGCAAGGCCAGGCGTTTCAGACCAACAATTCCTCGCAACGCAATTTCACCACGAACGGCTATCAGGTGGTCGCGAACCTGTCGGTCCCCCTCTACCAGGGCGGCGCGGAGTATTCGGCCGTGCGTCAGGCGCGCGAGACGGTCACGCAGACGGACAAGCTCGTCGCCGACGCCCGGCGGACGGCGGTGCAGAACGCCGTGCAGGCATGGGAGACGCTGCAGGCCGCGCTCGCCTCGGCCGACAGCAGCCGCGCGGCGGTGCAGGCCAACCAGGTCGCGCTGGAAGGCATCGAACGCCAGGCCCTGGTCGGTACGGCGACCACGCTCGACGTGCTGATCACCCAGCAGGCACTGCTGAATGCACGCACCAGCCTTGTGCAGAACCTCGCAAACATCGTGACGGCATCCTACGCCGTGGCCTCGGCGATCGGGCGACTGACCGCGCGCGACCTCGGGCTGCCGGTCAATTTCTACAACGACACCGCGTATTACGAGGCGGTCAAGAACAAGTGGTTCGGGCTGAGCGGCCCCGACGAGCGGCAGCTCTATGGCACCAGCCCGGGACGCCGGCCATGAGCGCGACGGATCCCGCGGCCCCGCCTGGCGATCCCTCGATGGAGGACATCCTCGCCTCCATTCGCCGCATTCTGAGCGAGGAGGAGGAGCCGCCGGCCGAATCGACAGCGGGCAACGATGCCGCATTGCCGTCCACAGACGACGTACTGGTACTGGAGCCGTCCATGATGGTCGCCGCTCCGATCGTGGCCACGCTGGAAGAGCCGGTGCTCGCCCCCCTTCCGGAGCCGGCGAAGCCGGAGGCTGCGCCCGAACCCGCCGGTCTGGTCGCGCCGGCGACGGCGCGGGCCGCCGCCGCCTCGGTCGCCGGGCTGGTCGCGACCTTGGCGAGCGAGCGCGGCACGCAGGTCTATCGCGGCGGCCCGACCATCGAGGACATGATGCGCGCCGAACTGCGCCCGCTGCTGAAGGAGTGGCTGGACACCCATCTGCCGCCGATGGTCGAGCGGCTGGTGCGCGTGGAGATCGAGCGCGTGGTCGGGCGGACGCTTCCTTGACCTCCTGACGCTCGCGGCGTTCAACCGCGCCATGCTGGACAAGACCTACTCCCCCAACGAGATCGAACCGCGGCTGTATGACGGTTGGGAGCGCGCGGGCGCGTTCGCCTGCGACCCGGGCTCGGCCGCGACGCCGTTCACCGTGATGATCCCGCCGCCGAACGTCACCGGCAGTCTGCACATGGGCCACGCGCTGACGTTCACC
>JBDTFI010000550.1:0-2532 GCA_039938035.1 Acetobacteraceae bacterium
TGCCGACGGCGCTCCAACAGGGCCTGGTTCGGCCAGTCCGGGTTCGCCGCCTGGAAGTCGGCGATCTCGCGTGCCGCGCCGCCGCCAGGGGCCAGCAGCCGGTAGTAGAGCACCAGCTTGCGCGCCACCGGATCGGCGAAGCCGGCCGCCGCCGTATCCGCCTCGGCGAAGTTGCTGGCGCGGATCGCGGGGATGGGATCGCCGGCGCCGGGTCGAACAGCACCGAGGAGGCGATCGACCTTACGCGCCACGCCCGCAAGGCCGGCGCGCAGGCGGCGCTGATCGTGACGCCCTACTACAACAAGCCGACGCAGGAAGGGCTCTATCTGCACTTCAAGGCTATCGCCGACGCGGTCGATCTGCCTATCATCATCTACAACATTCCGTCGCGCAGCGTCGTCGACATGAGCGTGGAGACGATGGCGCGCCTCGCCCGGCATCCCAACATCGTCGGCGTGAAGGACGCGACCGCCAACCTCGCGCGCCCGCTGCACACGCGCCTCGCCTGCGGCGCCGGGTTCGTCCAGTTGTCGGGTGAGGATCATACCGCGCTCGCCTTCCTCGCCGCCGGCGGCGACGGCTGCATCAGCGTCACCGCCAACGTCGCCCCACGTCTGTGCTCCGAGATGCACACCGCCTGGCAAGAGGGGCGGATCAACGATGCGATCGACATCCAGGACCGCCTGGTGCCGCTGCACGACGCGCTGTTCGCAGAGACCAGTCCCGGCCCGGTGAAATACGCCGCGAGCCTGCTCGGCAAGACCGAGCCGGTGTGCCGCCTGCCGCTCGCCCCGCTCGCCGAGGCGACGGCCGCGCGCGTGCGCGCCGCGATGGCCGAGGTCGGGCTGCTGAACTGAGCCGATGGCCGAAGCGAAGAACAAGAAGGGCCTGATCTCGCACGGCATCGCCGCGCAGAACCGCAAGGCGCGGTTCGACTACGCGATCGGCGACACCGTCGAGGCCGGCATCGTGCTGAAAGGCCCGGAGGTCAAAAGCCTTCGCCACGGCCGGGCGACCCTGACGGAGGCATGGGCCGGGGAGCGCGAGGGGGAATTGTGGCTGTTCAACGCCTACATCCCCGAATACCAGGGCGGCGTGCTGTCGCGCTTCGAGCCGCGCGCCCCGCGCAAGCTGCTGCTCAAGCACACGCAAATCGTGAAGCTGACGAGCGCCGTCGCGCGTGACGGCGTGACCCTGGTGCCGTTGCAGATCCACTTCAACGAACGCGGCATGGCGAAGGTGCTGCTCGGCGTCGGCGAGGGCCGCAAGAAGGGCGACAAGCGCGCGGTCATCGCGGCACGCGACTGGCAGCGCGACAAAGCCCGCCTGCTGCGCGCGCGGGGGTGACATGACAGGTCGATTCAAGGTCGGCGACAACGTGACCTGGAACTCGGAGGCCGGGCACGTCAGCGGAACGATCATCAAGGTGCATACGAAGGACGTCGACTACAAGGGCCACACGCACCACGCGAGCGCCGACGATCCGCAATATGAGATCAAGAGCAACAAGACCGACCACGTCGCGATGCACAAGGGCGGCGCGCTGAAACGGACGAAGGGCTGACCTTTCACGGCGCGGATCTCCGCTACCCCTTCTTCGAATCCCGCCGCGCCTGCGCCACTTTGCCGGCTTGCGACACCCGCCCGATCTCGCGCGGGTCGGTGCGCAACTTGGGGCCGCTCCCGGGCTTTGCCTTCGCGATCGCCTTGATGGACGTCACCCCGCCGGGCGGGGGACGGCGTGCGGGCGGTGGTCCGCCGGCGGCGGCTCGCTTGGGCTTGGCCGGCGCGACGATCCCGGCTTCCGTCTCGCGCTCCGCGCGGAGCTGATGGCCGATTCGCTGCAACGCCTGGTCGATCACCCCCACCTTCCCCAACGTGCCGAGATTGTCCGTGGCCGGAGTCGTCCCGCGCGGCTCGCCTTTGCCGCGCATCTCACGCTTCTGCTGGCTGGCGATCGTCCGGGCGCGGTCGCGCGCGTCGCGCAGACGCTTGGCCAGGGCCTGCAACTGGGGGCGCGAGAGCGTCGTGATGGCGGGCTCGCGCGTCTGATCGACGGCCTCCCGCTCCGCGGCGGACAGTAGCCTGGCTTCCTGCTCGGACTGCTCGCTCATCGCACCCTGCGAAGACGTTCAATATGCTACGCGCGACGGATGGTGGAGCTGAGGGGGCTCGAACCCCTGACCTCCTCATTGCGAACGAGGCGCTCTCCCAGCTGAGCTACAGCCCCATCGTCGGCGGCGCGGAACATGCTGATGGGCGGTGGGCAAGTCAAGCGGCGGCGTTGCGGCTTATCCGCCCGGCGGCTAGGTTGCGCGCCGCCTGAAGGAGACCCGGCTTGATCGAAGTGCTGTTCCGACTCGTCAACGCGCTGCTCTCGCTGTTCTGGTGGGCCGTCCTGCTGGCCGCGGTCGTCAGCACGTTGATGTCGTTCGGCGTGCTCGACTCGCGCAATCGTATCGTCTGGACCATCGGGGATTTCCTCTACCGGGTGACCGACCCGGTGCTGCGCCCGATCCGCAACATGCTTCC
>JBDTFI010000551.1:0-4158 GCA_039938035.1 Acetobacteraceae bacterium
CGTAGTTCGCCCGTAGCGCATACCACGGGTATTTCGAGTAGCCGCCTGGCCGCTCGGCATCGAGGGTGACGCCGATCAAGGGGCGTCTGGCGCGATTGTTCATGCGCGCTTGCTAGACCCGGGCGGCGGGAACGGCAACGCGGGACTGCATATCGGCGGCCAGGCGCACCAATCCCGCCAGATCGTCTTCACGGACGGTAAAGCGGTACGGCCGGTTCGGCACCTGCTCGATGACTTGCAGCCGACGCAGGCAGATCGTCCGATGGTCGAAGGCGGCATCGACGCGGAGCTGAATCGCGTTCGGGGTGCCGATCGTGGCGACGATCGTGCCGGGATCGGCGAACACCGCGGCGTGCATACCGGAGCCATGCTCCCCAAGGATGCAGTTGGCGGAACGAAACAATTCGACCTGTTCGGGAAAACCGAGTTCCTCGGGGCGCGCGATCACGAAGCCATGCGCGACGGCCATGCGCTCCAGCGTCTCGCGCGCCTCGAAGATGCGCCAGGCGCTGAACGTATGACGCTCCTGGTTGCGCCGGGACAGGCAGATGGGTCGTTTCGCGCGCGCTGCGCCGGGGTTGCCGAACCGGCCATAGAATTCGCGCACCAGCGGATGCAGCGCATAGTCACCGTCATGGGCGAAGCTCGGCAGGCAAGCGCGCCGGCAGACGACGAGATCATCCATTCGCGAGTAGCGCCGGATGCGCGCCTTGTCCCATCCGCAGAACGTATGGACCAGCTCCGTCACCCAATCGGGCGCGTCATCGGGAAGCAGCAGCACGAAATCATCCAATGCCGGACCCAGGAGATACTGGGCGATCACGATGCGCGGCATGAAATCGAGCAGCCAATGGCCGAAGATGGAGGAACCGGGGCCGAAGACCAGCAGCGTCTTATCCTCGATCACCACGCGGTTCGCGCGCGGCCGGGTCAGCGGGTTGTCCGGAAAGTCGGGACGGCCGAGCCATTGCAAGGCGACGTCGGAGGTATGGACGAACTCGCGTACGAACCGGCCGTCGGCGAACAGGTAGCCGCTGCCGCTTACCTCCAGGTCGCGCAGGAAATAGCAGCCGATGGGATTGATCGGCCGGGCGGGTATGGCGCTCGCCCAGCGCCACACGGCGTCGGGCGCATCCGCCAATTCGAGCCACGGCGCGCCCGGTTTCGACTGGGTGGCGGGACCCGCCTGGGCGAAGCCGCGCCACGAATTGAGCGCCTCATCCAACGGACATGGCGACGCCAGCTCACCGACGCCGATGGTCGGAATGTCGCTCATGGGGCATGGGCTAGACCCGACCGGCACCCGTGGGCAAGGTTGCGCATGTCGCCGATGGAGATCGCGCTGATCGAGGCGCGCGCCGCCGGGGCGCGCGGGGAGGTGCCGGTGGGCGCCGTGGTCCTCGGGCCGGATGGCGCCGTGCTGGGGCGGGCGGGCAACGAGGTGGAGGCGCGCGCCGATGCGTCCGCCCACGCCGAGTTGCTCGCGCTGCGGCAGGCCGCCGCCGTTTTGCGGGTGCCGCGTCTGCCGGATTGCGAGCTGGTGGTGACACTGGAGCCGTGCCCGATGTGCGCGCAGGCCGCGAGCCTGTTTCGCGTCCGTCGGCTGGTGTTCGGCGCCTACGATCCGAAGGGCGGCGGGGTGGAGCACGGGGCGCGGGTGTTCGATGCCGCGTCGTGCCACCACCGGCCCGAGGTGGTCGGCGGCGTGCGCGAGGGCGAGGCGGCGGGGCTACTGCGCGGGTTCTTTGGGGGGCTGCGGGGGTGATTCCGCGCTGATGCCGTGGGCGAATTCGGAGAACACAAGCGCGTAGGCGTCCATCATTCGCTTGCGGTCGAAATTGGTTTCCGCGGTCAGGCGGGCGGTGTGGCGCATGGCATCGAGCGTGGCCGGATCGGCGCGCCAGCCGTCGAGGATTTCGCGGATGCGGGCGGTGTCGTCCGGCTTCACGAGGAAGCCGTTGCGGCCCTCCTCGATCATCTCGGGGATGCCACCGACCGGCGCGGCGATGACCGGGACGGCGCAGGCATTGGCCTCCATGATGATGTTCGGCCGCCCGTCGAGCTTCGAAGGGACGATCAGGACGTCCAGCTCCTGAAGCGCGGCGGCGGCGCTCTCGGCATAGCCGAGAAAGCTGATCGCACCGCCGGCGGGGCTCGCCTGCACCCGCCGGCGGACCTCGCCCGCCATCGGCCCCTCGCCGACGAGGGTGAACCGCGCATCGGGGTAATGCGGACACAGCCGCTCGGCCAGTTCGATGAACGCTATCGGGTTCTTCTCGGGCGACAGGCGCCCGACATAGCCGATGAGCAGCCCGTCCCCGGAGAGGCCCCGTGGACGAGGGCGGAACCGGTCGAGAACGACCCCGCTTTCAATCACCCGCACCTTCGGATCGGCCTTCAGAGTGCAGCCCTCGACGAACCGGCGCATGTGCTGGCTTTCGACGATGACCCCGTCGATCGCCTGTTCAAACAGGAAGTGGTTCGTGGTGTGTCCGATCTCGTTGTACAGGGTGTCCACGATCGCGATCTCGGGAAATACCTCTTTCAGCGCGAACAGGTGTTGATAGAGCGGAGCGGCGCCAATTTGCAGCACCAGCTGGACGTCGGCCGCCTCTATGGCCCAGCGCAGGATCTCGACGTGACGGTCGGGGGGCTGCTGGGTCAGGTCAATAGCCCGCCCGGTGGCGCGAAACTCCTCGACGGGGTCAGGGGTATATTGCGCGGACGCATCGTAGCGCCATGCGATCGTCACATCGAATCCGCGCCGACGCATGTCCCGCAAAACGGCGAGCGAAAGCGCCCCTTCCACCAGAAATGGCAGTAACGCCAGCACGCGCGGAGGGGATACAGCAGTCCCAGGTGGCGCCGTACGGTTGGCTTGCGCCAGATTGTCATAGGCGGACTTCCAGTTGGCGGCCTGAGTCTCCCACCACGCGGCTTGTGCCTCCGCTGTCTTCCGCGCGTACGAGTCGCCATGCCAGAGCTGCATCAGCCGGGTCAGCAACGGCCGACTGTGATACCGCTCCAATAGATCAGGGAGCGCCAAGATCCGCTCCGCGGTAGGTAGGAAGGAGTGCACCACGGTGTAGCTGAGATTGAGCCGCCGGTCTTCCGGATCGAGCCCTTCGAGGGTCGGCTTCGTCATTGCCGCGAAGAGTCGCTCGATCTCGGCGAATACCTGGCCATCGCAGCTGGCCGCCCCGATATAGGTCGAACTGAAACGCGCGATCTCTGATTCGAATCCAGTGAAATGGTACCCGTGAAACTGGCCGAACAGCCGTTCGAGGCCCGGAACGGTCGGGTAAAAGATGTGCTCGTAGGAGGAATTGAACCACTCGGCATTGTCGCCACGATTCGAGATGAGGGGCACCTCGAAGAGAAGAATCCCGTCGTCTTTCAAGAGGCTGAGGCTTTTGCTGAGCGCGGTTCGTAAGCTGAGGACGTGCTCATACGTCGCGATGGCGGTTATGACGTCGAAGCGGCCCTGCGTGTCGGGCGAGACGCCCGGATCAAGCAGATCGGCGCCAATTACGTGCACCTGACGCGCCGCAGCTCGCGCGGCGGCTGTCGGGTTGGCCTCGATCCCGTGCTTCTCGAAGCTGCCCTCCAGACTATGCAGCAGGAAGCCGTCGGCACAGCCGATGTCGAGAATCCGGCCACCGCGAACCAATCGCTCGATGAGGAGCTTGGTCCAGAGCAGGGTATGGGAAGCCGTGAACTCATAATCGGCGTACCCGGGGCCGCCGTTCTCGGGTCGGTGGTAGTAGTCGTCGTCATAGAACGCCGTAGTCCTCTCGGGTGGATTCTCGATCACGCCCATCCCGCATCCGGCGCAGAAGAGCACGCGCTTTTCGTCGCCTCGAAGCTGGGTGTGGGATACCGAGGTCGCCGCGCAAATATCGCAGCGGAAACCTTCAATCCGGATGGCGGTCATGGACGATTGGACGATCGGAGGTTCGATGCGTTGTACAGGAGCCGGCTCGCCGTGCGCCGCGCCCAGCTCTTGGCAAGCTCGCGTTCGCGCGCGAGGCAGCGTTCGCGCCAGCGATCACGGTCCGCCGAAAGCTCGCGTTCGGCTGCGAGATTGTGTTCTCGCAGCGGGTCGGGGCCGGCTTGCGGCGCGAGCTGGATTATCGGCGCCCGCTCGGAGATGCTGGC
>JBDTFI010000552.1:0-8942 GCA_039938035.1 Acetobacteraceae bacterium
GGCTGGCGGGTGCCAGCATCTCGCTCGCCGATTTCGCCGCCGCGGCGCATTTTTCGGCGCTCGACTACATCGGCGACGTCGATTGGACGGTCGCCCCGGCGGCCAAGGAATGGTACGCGCGGATGAAGTCCCGGCCCAGCTTCCGCGGTGTCCTGGCCGACCGCGTGCCGGGCGTCACGCCGCCCGAGCATTACGCCGACCTTGATTTCTAGTGCCGGGTCGCCCCGCGGACGGCGGTTCTTAATCGCGACAGGCTGACCGGCTTGGGGAGCAGCACGACCGGTGCGTTCTCGCTGCTTGCCAGGGCGGAAAACTGCTCGGGCGAGGCGTAGCCGCTCACCACAATAACCGGCAACTCCGGACGGGTGGCGCGCAGCTGCCGCGTCAACGTGACGCCGTCCATGCGCGGCATCCTCACGTCGGTCACGACGAGGTCATAGGGGCGGCCAATCGCCTCAGCCTCGGCGAACAGGTCCAGCGCCTCCCGGCCATCGCCGGCGATCGAGACCTCGTGGCCGTCTTCCGCCAGCGTCTCGGCGAACAGCTCGGCGATGAGCTGTTCGTCCTCGACCAACAGGACGTGCAGGCCCCTGTCGGCCCGCACCTTGCCCGACGGCATCATCGACGACCTTTCGCAAGACGACACAACGCTCTGCATCCGCCACCAAATGGCGCGCGTCGAGGGGGAAATCCCGCCTCGGCGGTCACAACCGCATCGTCATCCCAAAGGTTTGACCGGTTGTTAACGGCTCCCTGCCAGTCTGCGTCAGGAGGTGGAGGTGGCACGACGGCTCGAATGCCTCGACGGCCTGCGCGGCCTGCTGGCGCTCTATGTGCTCGTCTCGCACATGGCCGCCTTTACCGTGCTGCCGCGTTGGTCGACCTTGCCCTTCGCCCATGGAGAGGCGGCGGTCGATCTGTTCTTCGTGCTGAGCGGCATGGTGATCGTCCGCTCGCTCGACAGCTTCGCCTACGACCGGCGCCGCTTCCTGCTTGCCCGGGCGTTCCGCATCATGCCCGTGTTCCTAGTGGTGTTCGTGGCCGCGATCGCCGTGCAGCCTTTGCCCACGGCGCTGCCCTGGATGCCCTGGGTCGCCCCGGCCGACCCGGGCCGCACCGTCTGGTCCACCGGCTGGCCAACCCAATGGCCGGCGGAGATCGGCTTGCATCTGGTCATGCTGCATGGCGTGCTGCCCCATGCCGTCCTGCCCAACGTGTGGATCAGCTTTCTCGGCAGCGCCTGGAGCCTGAGCACGGAGTGGCAGTTCTACGCCATCGTCGCCGTGCTGGCCCCAATTCTGCAAGGCACCGGCGACCCTGCACGCGCCCTGATCGGCCTGTCGCGGCTGTTTCTGGCGGTGTCCACCCTCGCCCTCGCCTGGGCCTGGGCGGCGCCGGAGGTGTGGCAGTTCAGCAAGGCGTTCCTGCCCAACAAGGCCCAGTATTTCGCCCTCGGCGTCGCCAGCGCCGGCTGGGGGCTGGACGCCTCGCCGCGCGCCGCCGCGCGCTTCGGGCTGGCGCTGGGCGTCGTGATCGTGCTCTCCGTCGCCCAGGGCGGCCCGGGCAAGCTGGCCGCCCCGCTGATCTGGACCGCTTGCCTCGCGGCGCAACGCGCGACACCGGGCGGGGCGGGCTGGCGCGCGCTGGCCCCGCTCGCCGCCGTGCTGCGCGCCAAGCCGTTGCTGACCGCGGGAGCGGCGTCTTATTGCATCTACCTGGCGAATGAGCCGGTGCAGAAAGTGCTGGGGCTGCTGATCGCCCGGTCCGCGCAGGGCGACGGGGCCTGGTTCACCCTGTTATGGGTGCCAGGCGCCATCCTGGCGCCCTTGGCCGTCGCCTGGGTTCTGCACACGCGCATCGAGCAACCCGCCCTTCGCGCCGGCAGTCAACACCTCGCGCGCCCGACTCTGGCGATCGCCTGAAGTCAGGTCGGGGAAGGCGCCTCGGGCTCCGCGGCCTTCCGCAGCCGCAGCGTCGCCTTGGTGCCCTCGCCCGGAGCCGTGCTGAGCGTGAAGTCGGCCTTGATCTGACGAACCAACGACCGGACGATGGTCGTGCCGAGGCTTCGGTCGTTGCCCGCGGCGTCCGTTTCCATGCCGATTCCGTCGTCGCTGATCGTGACCTCGATCGTCTCTCCTTCCAAACCCGCGCGGACGCGGACCATGCCGCGCTTGCCGTCCGGGTAGGCGTGGCGAAAGGCGTTGGTCAGCAATTCGCTCACGATCAGGCCGAGCGGGATCGCCCGTTCCGCGTCGAGTTCGATCCCCGCCTCGCAACTGCACCCGATCGCGACCGTCGCGCTAAGCTGGCCGAGATGCTCGCAAAGGTCCGCCAGCAACCGGCCGAGGACGACGGTGCGCAGATCGGCGCTCTCGTGCAGCGCGCGGTGGCTCTCCGCGACCGCGTAAACCCGGGCGATTGCCTCGTCGAGCGCCGTGACCGCCTCCGGAACCTTTAGCCGGGCGCGTTGCAGCGTCAGCAGGCTGGCGACCAACTGCAAGGAGTTCTTGATCCGATGGTCGGCCTCTCGCACGAGGAGTTCGCGCTGGCGCACCTCCCGGCGCAGCTCCGCCTCCCGCCGGTCGCGCTCGATCGCCATGCCAAGCAGGTTGGCGGCCGCTCGCAAGAAGGAGACGTCGGCCTCGGAAAACCGGCCGGGAAGCTGGCTATCGGCTTCAAGGACGCCGAACGGCGCCCCGTCACCGCAGACCATGATATTCATCGCCCGCTGGATGCCGTGCTCGAGCAACAAGCGGGGCGTGCGGAAACGGCTCTCCTCGGCCAGATTGTTGGAGATAACGGGCGCCTGCGTCCGCAGGGCATGGCCGGCGGGGGAGCCGTCATCGGCACTCAGTTCCGCGTGCCCCACCACCCCTTCATGCCACCCCACGCCAGCCCGCACGAGCAAGTTCTGTCCCCCCGGAAGCAGTTCGAGCACCTTGCAGAACTGGACATCCATGCCGTCGGCCACGAGTCGGCACGCCTGGTTGAACAGGTGGTCGAGGTCGTTGCCTCGCAGCGCCTCGGTTCCGAGGTCCGCCAGAAGGTCGCGCTGGCGCATCCGCCGATCGTCGGCGCCCCGATCACTCAAACCTGTGTTTCCTTCGGTGGTTTCCGGGTTCGTGGTATTCCCCGCAGCCCGATCGGGCAACCGCCGTTCGCCCGCTCACGAGCGGATAAAGCTCCAGTAACGCGGCTCCCGCCCCGCAACCAACGCCTTGGCCTCATAGCGGGTCGGCGGCCAGTCCGGCGGACGCGGGCTCACCCCGGCCGCCGGCGCGAACAGGCTCTGCGCCCCCATCACCTCGTCCACCCAGGCCTGGTAGGTGGGATCATCGCTCGCCACCCGCCACTCGGCCCCGGGTCGCAGCACGCGCCCCACCTCGCCGAGCAGGCCAGGATGGACGAAGCGCCGCTTGGCATGGCGCGTCTTCGGCCAGGGGTCGGGGAACATCAGGAACAGCCGCTCCAGGCAGGCATCGGGCAGCAGGCGCAGAAGGACCCGCCCATCGCCGGCCCAGATGCGCAAATTGTCCGGCAAATCGGCGTCCGCCTCGCCGCCTTCCGGCACGATCCGCGACAGCAGCGAGCAGACGCCGTTCTCGTACACCTCGCAGGCGATCAGCCCCGCCTCGGGATGCGTCGCGGCCAACGCCGCCGCGTGCTCGCCGCCGCCCGATCCGATCTCCAGCCACAGGACCCGAACGCCCGGCCCGAACGCGGCCAGCGGTGCGCCGGCGTCGACGTGACGGAAGGCCAGACGCGGCAGCGCCACGTCGAGCAGCCGCTGCTGGCGGCGGCGCAACGCGTGGCCGCGCGCCCGCCCGTACAGCCGGTCCGGCGGTGGCTTGAGCCCTATCGGCCGAACGCCGCCTTCAACTGCGGCACCAGATCCGTCTTCTCCCAGCTGAACGTGCCTTTCCCGGCATCCGGCTCGCGGCCGAAATGGCCGTATGCCGAGGCGGGCACATAGATGGGACGGTTCAGGCGCAGGTGCTCGCGGATGCCGCGCGGCGTCAGGTCCATCAACTCGCGCAGCGTGGCCTCCAGCCGGGCCTCCTCGACGTCCCGCCCGGTGCCCTGGAGATCGACGTAGACCGACAGCGGGTGCGACACCCCGATCGCGTAGCTGATCTGCAGCGTGCAGCGCTCCGCGAGGCCGGCGGCGACGACGTTCTTGGCGAGATAACGGCAGGCGTAGGCGGCCGAGCGGTCGACCTTGGTGGGGTCCTTGCCGCTGAACGCCCCGCCGCCGTGCGGCGCGGCTCCGCCATAGGTGTCGACGATGATCTTCCGCCCGGTCAGCCCGCAATCGCCGTCCGGCCCGCCGATCACGAACTTGCCGGTCGGATTGACGTAGAACTCCCGATCGCCGGGCATCCAGCCGCGCGGCAGCGCCGCCTCGACGATCGGGCGGAGCAGGGCCTTCACCTCCTCCTGGTCCATCCCCTCCTCGTGCTGGGTGGACACGACGATGCTGGTCGCCTCGACCGGCTTGCCGTCGACGTAGCGCAGCGTGACCTGGCTCTTCGCGTCGGGCAGCAGCCCGGCGGCGGCCCGGTCGCCGGCGCGGCGCAACTCGCTGATGCGCCGCAGGATCAGGTGCGCGAAATGGAGCGGGGCCGGCATCAGCGCGTCGGTCTCGCTGCACGCATAGCCGAACATAATGCCCTGATCGCCCGCGCCCTCGTCCTTGTTGCCCGCGGCGTCGACGCCCTGGGCGATGTCGGCCGACTGGCGGTGCAGCCGCACGTCGATCGCGGCGTTCCGCCAGGAGAACCCCGCCTGATCGTAGCCGATGTCCTTGATCGCCTGCCGGGCGAGGTGCTCGAGGCGTTCCGGCGTGACCGATTCGGGCCCGCGGGTCTCGCCGGCCAGTACGACATGATTGGTGGTGACCAGGGTCTCGCAGGCGACGCGCGAATAGGGGTCGGCGGTGAGGTAGGCGTCGAGGACCGTGTCGCTCAGCCGATCCGCCACCTTGTCCGGATGCCCCTCGGAAACCGATTCGGACGTGAACAGGTACTCGCCAGTCGCGCGCATGGTCTCTCCTGTGACAGCGGCTTGGACACGGGAGGGCCGGCCGCACACCCGACCGCGTGCCGAGCGGGGGTGTGTGTGACGGAAAGAGAACGGAGGGTCAAGAAGACAAGCGGGAGCCGGTGGTTCAGCGAAGCCCCAGCACGTCTTCCATCGAATACAGCCCCGGCGGATGTCCCGCCGCCCACAGCGCCGCGCGTACCGCGCCAGCCGCGAAGGCGCGCCGGTCGAAGGCCCGATGGGTCAGTGCGATCTGCTCGTCGGCGGCGGCGAAGATCAGCGCGTGCTCGCCGACCACCTGCCCGCCACGCAATGCGGCGAAGCCGATCGCACCCTCCCGGCGGGCGCCGGTATGGCCGTGGCGGCCGCTCTCGATCACGTCGTCCAGCGCCACGCCCCGGCCGCGCGCCACCGCGCGCCCGATCCCGATGGCGGTTCCGGACGGTGCGTCGACCTTCTGGCGGTGGTGCATCTCCACGATCTCGGCATCGTAAGCCGAGGCGGGCAGGGCGGCCGCCATGCGCTCGGCGAGCGCCAGGACCAGCGTCACGCCGGCTGAGAAGTTCGCCGCATAGACCACGGCGATCCGCCCCGCCGCCGCCTCCACCGCCGCCTCATCGGAGGACGACAGGCCGGAGGTGCCCAGGACCCAGCCGGTTCCGGCCTCGGCGAGAACCTTGGCATGGGACCGCGCGGTGCCCGCATGGGTGAAGTCGATCACGAGGTCGCAGGCGTGGGCCAGCGCGGCAATGTCGGCGAAGCGGGTCACCCCGTCGGGCGGGGGCGAACCCCCCGGCCCGGCGACGCCGCCGATCAGCGGGGCGTCGGCAAGGCGCACCTCCTCGACCAGCAGGCGTCCCATCCGTCCGGTCACGCCGGCGATCCCAATGCGCGGAGCCACGTCCGGCCCGGATCAGGCCGGGCGGGCAGCCGTGGCCAGACCCGCCGCCGCATCGATCGCATCGAGCAGCTGGGCGATCGAGAACGGCTTCAGGATGTATGGCCTCGGCCCGCCCTTGATTTCGCTCATCTGCCCCGGATCGCCGGTCATCAGCACGATCGGCACGCCGAGGCGGTCCGCGTCCAGCATCACTTGCCACATCGTCCCGCCCGGCAGCACGCAATCGAGCAGCACGAGGTCGATCGAGCTGGTCAGCAGATGCTCGACCGCCTCCGGCACCGTTGGCGCGCAGATCGCCTCATAGGTGTCGCTCAGGGCGTCGGCGATGAGCCCGGCGATCAGTGCCTGGTCCTCGACGACAAGAATACGCAGCTTACGTGGCATCCTGTGTGCGTGCCTTTCTGATGATTCGGTTTCTCATTATATCCTGCCGGGCGTCCCGGCGTAGTGCCGATCGCGTGACGTCCGGAAACCTTCGACGCACGTTGACCTCCGCGGTCCATAGCTCCGAAGCTACCGCATGGCAGGCCCCGAGGAGATCGAGATCAAGCTGCGGCTGCCGGCGCGTGCCAGCGCCGCGCTCCTGCGCCATCATGCACTGACCCCTCCGCGCGCGAGCCTGCCGCAAACCCACGCGGAGGTCACGACCTACTTTGACAGCCGATCTGGCCAGCTTAGCGAGGCCGGCGTCAGCCTGCGAGTCCGCCGCGCCGGCGACGGCAAGCTGACGCAGACCCTGAAGCTCGGCCAGATCGCCGAGGGGATCGCGGCAAGGCGCGGCGAGTGGGAATGGCCGGTCACGACGGACAGCCCCGACCTCGGCCTGCTCGCCGGCATCGAGGCGGCCCCGATCGCCGCGCTCGACGGAGCGCTGATCCCGATCTGCTCCACCGAGATCGACCGCACCGTCTGGCAAATCCGTGGCGAGGACGGGGCGCTGATCGAGGCGGTCATCGACCGCGGCCGCATCCGGGCCAGCAGGCGCGCCGTCGCGGTGAGCGAACTGGAGCTGGAGCTGAAATCCGGCCCTCCCGGCGCGCTCTACCGACTGGCGCTCGAACTGGCGGCGTCCGTCCCGTTGGCCATCGAGCCGGCGAGCAAGGCCGAGCGGGGCGCCCGTCTGGGCGGGCAAGCCGGGCGGGGAGCGGTGACGCATGGCGCGGTCGCGCTCAGTCCGGGCATGAACGCGGCCGAGGCGTTCCGCTGCATTCTGGGTACCGCGATCGGGCATATGCGGGTCAATCTGGCTCCGGCGGCGCGCGGGCAGCCAGAAGGCGTCCACCAGCTCCGCATCGCGACCCGCCGCTTGCGCGCCGCGATCGCGTTGTTCAGGCCGCTGCTCGCCCCGCCGGCGGCCGGGCGTTTCAACGCGGCACTGCGCCGGTCGGGGCGGATTTTCGGCGCCGCCCGGGACTGGGATGTGTTCGTCACCCAGACGCTGCCCGCCGCCGAAGCGGAGGACGGGATCGCCGCGGATTGGCTGCGTCTGCTCGCCGAGGCGGCGGCCCCGTCACGGGCAGCGGCGCATGTCGCGGTGGCGCGCGAACTGGCCGCGCCCGGCTTCACCTTGCTCCTGCTCGGCCTCTCGGTCTGGGCGGAGGACGGCGTGGACGATCCGGTCGGCCTCGGCGAGCCGGCGCTGGCGCGCTCCGTGAAGGACACCGTGCCCGCGCTGCTCGACCGGCTCCTGCGCCGGACTGCGAGGCGCGCCAGGCACATCGGCGAAGCCGGGCCGGGGGAACTTCACGCGCTGCGCAAGGCGATGAAGACGTTGCGCTACGGCGTCGAGTTCACCGCCCCGCTCCATCGGCCCAAGGCGGTGAAGGGGCTGCTGAAGCCCTGCAAGCATTTGCAGGAGAAGCTGGGAACGGTGAATGACGCGGCGTCGACCCCCGACCTCGCCGCTTCTCTCGCCACCGAGGACCGACCGGACCTCGCGCCGGCGCTAGGCGCCCTCGGGGTCTGGGCGGAGCGTCGTGGAGCGGCGGCGCGGGCTGGGTTGCCGAAGGCGTGGCATGCGCTCCGCGATGCCGATCCGTTCTGGCGATGATTGTCCCGGCTGGAGAATGCCGGGCCTAGTTCTGCGGCCCGGTGTTGCCGCTGGCCCGGGCCTGGTCGATGCCGTTGTGCTGCTCCTCCCGCTGATGGCGAGCGACGGTGTTGGCGTGATGATGGCCCACCGCACAGCCGGCGAGGCCGCCGACGACCGCGTGGTGCCCCGCGAAATGGCCCGCCGCGGCGCCGACCGCTCCGCCGGAGAGGCAACCCGCGGCGCCGGCCGGGGGGGCGGCGAAGGCGAATCCTGCAAGAGCGAGGGCGGAGGCCGCGATGATGGTCTCCATGTCGATTCCAATCCAGGCTACGAGAATCGTCAACGCGGCCCGGTGGCGTCGGTTGCGAGGCTTCTCAGTCTGCGGTGAGCGAGACCCGGGCGACGCCCTGGCGCAGAATTCCAAGCTGGCGCGCCGCCCCCATCGAGAGGTCGATCACCCGCCGCCTCGCGGGCATCCGATCGGTGATGACGACGACCACCGACCGCCCGGTCGCCGCCGCCGTCACCCGGACCCGGGTTCCGAAGGGCAGCCAGGGATGCGCACCGGTCATGGCGTTCTGATTAAACCGGCCCCCCTCGGCGGTCCGGCGGCCGTTGTGACGAGGGCCATAGAACGAGGCGACCCCGTTTTCCGAGAGCCACGAGCCGGTGCCGTTGCCGGCCGCGTGGGCGCCGTGTTGCACGAGGGTCGCGAGGCCGGTCATCACAAGTCCCCGCAGGCATCGCCGCCCCACGCGCAGGAGGAACGGAGATATCCGCCGAACAGGAAAATGATCCTGAAAGCATTGATGCTGCATCGTTCAAACGTTCCTGTGCAATAAATCGCGAAACCAGTTCACGGGATTGTCGATGTTGTGGACGTGATTGGCAAGCTCGATCGAACTCGGGCGCGAGAGCTTCCGCCAACTCACTGAAATCCGGGCGTGTCTGGCGCCGAACGATGAAGAA
>JBDTFI010000553.1:0-6549 GCA_039938035.1 Acetobacteraceae bacterium
GGCTTTCGTACGCGCCGCGCGGGCGTTCCAGGCCGGGTACTGGCCGATGGTGATGCGGCGCTCCCGCCCGCCGGTTCGATAGTTCAGGATGAAGGCGCGGGCGCCTGCGCCGGTAACGCGGATGCCGAACCCCGGCAGATCGGCATCGTAAGTGATCCGGTTCCCGCTTGGTGGTGCCGGGAGTTCCTTCACCACCTTGTCTGTCAACCGCTCCGCCATCGAACCGACTCCCGTGTCCGCATCGTGTCCGCACGGATATGGCGCTTTCTGTCCGGCTACGTCAAGGGTTGTCAGCGGGATTCGCTAGATAATCGCGGCTTGTCATAGGCTTCGTAGGGAGCGCCTTGCGGACACAGGAAGGGGCTCGATGGCCAGCAGTGATTCGTAATCAGTAGGTCCTCGGTTCAATTCCGAGCGTCGGCACCAATTATCGCAACCTGTTATGAACAAATTGCCGGTTGAACTCGACAAACTAAGACGGCTTTTTCAAACGGCCTTCGCATTGGTATCGAAGAACACGTCAGCGTTCATGCGCCTCGTCCCGGCTGAACCGGAAGCCCGGGGGCAGCGGCTTCTGCAAGGCGCGGAGCCGCCGCAACGCTTCCGCCCGGCTGTTGTCGCGGTTGACCCGAAGTTCCCGCTTCCCGGCTATCTCGATTTCGATATCATCGCCCTCCTTCAGGTCGAGTATCTCCACGATCGAGGCGGGGAGACGTACCGCGAGGCTGTTGCCCCATTTGCCGACCTGCATGTCTCCCGTCTCCCGTCGCAATATACGCCCAGAATGTAGAGCCGCCCGCCGCCGTTTGCCAGCCTCGCCGGCGGGTCTACAACCACGAGGCCGCACGAGGATGCCGCCATGACCTTCCAGGCGTTCCGCTTCGATCCCGTCGAACTGCCGCCCGAAGCCCAACGCCTCCGCCACGAAGTGCGCGACTTCCTTGACGCGCGTCGGGACAAGCTGGAGCCGATCCGGGGCGGACGCGACCGAACATTCAGCCGCGAGATGGCCGAGCGCGGCTGGATCGGCATGACCTGGCCGAAGAAGTACGGCGGCCACGAGCGCAGCGCGCTCGAACGCTACGTGCTCATCGAGGAGATGCTGGCGGCCGGCGCCCCGCTCGGCTTCCACTACACCGCCGACCGGCAGAGCGGGCCGAACATCCTGCGCTTCGGCAGCGAGGCGCAGCGGGAGCGGTTCATCCCGGCCATCACGCGGGCCGAGATCAGCTTCTGCATCGGCATGAGCGAGCCCGGTTCGGGATCGGACCTCGCCGGCACGCGGACCCGCGCGGTGAAGGTCGATGGCGGCTACCGGGTGAACGGCAGCAAGCTATGGACGTCGAACGCGCATCAGTCCGATTGGATGATCCTGTTCTGCAAGATGGCGCGCGAGGGCGAGGAGGTGGATCGGCACGCCGGGGCGACGCAGTTCCTGGTCGATCTGAAGTCGCCTGGCATCGAGATCAGGCCCGTCCTGAACCTGCTGGGCGAGCATCATTTCAACGAAGTCTTCCTCACCGATCTGTTTGTTCCCCAGGACTGCCTGCTGGGCGAGGAAGGCAGCGGCTGGAAGCAGGTGACCAGCGAGCTGGGGTTCGAGCGCAGCGCGCCGGATCGCTTCCTGGTGCTGTTCAAGCTGTTGAAGGAGATGGTGCGTGTCGCCGGGTCGAACCCCGATCGGGCGACGGCGGCGGCGATCGGGCGGATGGTCGCGCAACTCGCGACCTTGCGGCGCATGTCGCTCTCCATCGCCGGGATGCTGCAAGCGGGCGAGCAGCCGCTGAACGAGGCGGCGGTGGTGAAGGACCTGGGCACCCGCTACGAGCAGGATCTGCCGATCGTCGCCCGCACATTGTTCCCGGCCGAGCCCGACATCGGCGCGGCCGATGCCTATGTCGCGCTGCTGGCCTCGTCGATCATGAACGCGCCGCGCCTGTCCATCCAGGGCGGCACGCGGGAAATCCTGCGCGGCATCATTGCCCGCGGATTGGGGTTACGCTGATGGCCATGCGCGAGGAAACCCGCCTGCTGCTCGACAGCATGAACCGGCTGTTCGAGGATCGCAGCACGAAGGATGTGATCGATCGCGCCGAGCGCGGCGCCTTTCCCGCCGAACTCTGGCGCGCGGTCGCCGAGACCGGCGTGCCGCTCGCGGTCGTGCCGGAAGCTGCCGGTGGCGCGGGGGCCGAATGGATGGACGTGATGGCGGCGCTGCGCGTGGCCGGACGCCACGCCGCGCCGATCCCGTTGGCCGAGACCATGATCGCCGCCTGGGTCGCGGCCGAGGCCGGGCTGGAGGTGACCGAGGCGCCCATGACCATCGCCCCGGTCCGGCGCGAGGACCGGCTGAGCGTGGAGCGTGACGGCCATGGCTGGCTTCTGTCGGGCCGCGCGACCCGCGTGCCGTGGGGTGCGCAGGCATCGCGGCTGGTGTTGCTGGCCGACGGGCCGGGGGGCGAGATGGTCGTGGCACTGGACGGCACCAACAGCGCCGAGGTCACCGCCGGGCGCAACCTGGCCGGCGAGCCGCGCGACACGCTTGCCTTCAATGCGGTGCCGGTCTCGGCCGAGGCGGTGGCGCCGACGCGGGGTGGCGCGGATCGGGCGGAGGTATACCGGCGCGGGGCGTTGGCGCGGGCGATGATGATGGCGGGCGCCATGGAACGCGCGCTCGACACCGCGCTGACCTACGTGCAGGAGCGCCAGCAATTCGGCCGGCAGATTTCCAAGTTCCAGGCCGTGCAGCAGCAGATGGCGGTGTTGGCCGGACAGACCGCCGCCGCGGTCGCCGCCGCCGAGGCGGGGGCGGAGGCGTTGAGCCATCCCGACCCCGAGTTGCGCGAGTTGCTGATCGCGGTGGCGAAGACCCGGACGGGCGATGCCGCGACCTTGGCGACCGAGATCGCCCACCAGGTCCACGGCGCGATCGGCTTCACCCAGGAATATTCGTTGCAGCTCAGCACGCGCCGGCTATGGTCATGGCGCGACGAATTCGGCGCGGAGGCGGAATGGGCGGCGCGCATCGGCGCGATCGTCTGCGCGCGCGGGGCCGATGCGTTGTGGCCGACACTGACTGCTGCGTGAACCATCAAACAGGGAGGGCAAGAAAATGCAAAATGCGATTACCCGCCGGGGCCTGATCGGCGCCGGCGTTGCCGCGAGCACCGCCACGATGCTGCCGCGCCGGGCGCGCGCCCAGCAGAAGCCGATCCGTATCGGCGTGCTGACCGACATGAATGGACCCTACGCCGCCAATACCGGCCCGGGCTCGGTGCTCGCCTCGCAGATGGCGGTCGAGGACTTTATGAAGGCGCATCCCGACATCAAGGTCGAGTTGGTGTCGGCCGATATGCAGGACAAGCCGAACGTCGCCGTTTCGATCGCGACCGATTGGCTCGACAACCAGGGCGTGGACCTCATCACCGACCTGCCGCTGTCGTCTGGCGCGATCGCGGTCGGCCACATGGTGGACCAGCGCGACAAAGCGGCGATCTGGACCGGCGCGGCCTCGGCCGAGCTGACCGGCAAGCAATGCGGGCCGAATCACCTCCATTGGGTGCTTGATACCTGGTCGATGCCGCACGCGGTGGTGGACGCCGCTGTCAAGGAAGGCGGCAAGACTTGGTTCTTCATCACCGCCGACTACACGTTCGGCCATTCCCTGGAGAGCGATTCCGCCAACTTCGTGACCAAGGGCGGCGGCAAGGTGCTGGGTCAGGCGCAGACCCCGTTCCCCGGCACCACCGATTTCTCGGCGGCGCTGGTGCAGGCCCGGGCAAGTGGGGCGAACGTCATCGGCCTCGCGAATGGCGGCGCCGACACGGTGAACTGCATCAAGCAGGCGGCCGAGTTCGGCATCATGAAGGGGGGCCAGAAGGTGGCGGCGCTGATCTTCCTGCTGCCGGATGTCCACGGTGTCGGGCTACAGGCCGCGCAGGGCGTGCTGCTGACGGATGCGTTCTACTGGAACATGAACGACAAGACGCGGGCGTTCGGACACCGCTTCGCCAAGCGGTTCAGCGGCGCCATGCCAAGCTCCGACCAGGCCGGCCAGTACTCGGCGATCACCAACTATCTCAATGCCGCGGTGGCGATCGGCGTGGACAAGGCCAAGGCCAGCGGCCGCGCGGTGTTCGCACAAATGCGCGCCAAGCCGATCGAGGACGATCTGTTCGGCGAGTGCACGGTTCGGATCGACGGGCAGGTGACCCACAACATGTACCTCTTCGAGGTGAAATCCCCCGCGGAATCGAAGGAGCCGTGGGACTACCTCACCCTGCGGCGCACCATCCCGGCCGCGGAGGCATTCCGGCCCTTGAATGAGGGCGATTGCCCGCTCGTGCACAGCTGACGAGGGGCGCTTGCATGAGGAAGCGGGAGCCTGGCCGGATCGGCGAGATCAAGGCACTGTCCTTGATCTGCGCGGCGCATCTGGTCAGCCACTTCCACTACCTCGTGCTGGTGCCGCTGTTCCCGCTGTTGCGGGCGCGGATGGGCGTGGGGTTCGTGGAGCTTGGCCTCGCGCTCACGATGTTCAACGTCGTCTCGGCGCTGACGCAGGCGCCGATGGGCTGGGTTGCCGATCGGTACGGCCCGCGTCGCGTGCTGATCAGCGGGCTGCTGACCTCTTGCGTGGCGTTCGGCTCGATCGCGCTGATGCCGACCTATCCGATGCTGCTCGCCGGCGCGGCGCTCGCCGGCGTCGGCAACGCGGTCTACCACCCATCGGACTACGCGATCCTGTCGGCGGTGATCGATCCGGCGCGGGTCGGGCGGGCGTTCTCGATCCACACCTTCGCCGGCTACATGGGCAGCGCGATCGCGCCGCCGGTGATGCTCGCGGTCAGTGGAGCGGGCGGATTGCGGGCCGCACTGGGCGTCGCTGCGCTGATCGGCCCGCTCGCCGCGCTGCCGTTGTTCGCGGCGCGCGGGCTGGATCGGGCGACCGCGCCGCGGGGCGCGGCGGCGCGGGGAACGGCCGAAGCGATTCCGGTCTCCGCGCTGCTCACCCCGACAATCTTGGGGCTGACGCTGTTCTTCACGCTGCTGAGCCTGTCGAGCGGCGGCATCCAGAATTTCTCGGTGGTCGCGTTCGGGGCGCTTTACGGGATCGGTCTGCCGCTCGCCAACGGGGCGCTCAGCGCGTTCCTGTTCGCGACGGCGGCGGGCGTGCTGGCGGGCGGGTTCGTCGCCGACAAGACTCGCCGCCACGCCGAGGTCGCCGCGATCGGTTATGGCGGCGCCGCGCTCCTGACCCTGTTGATCGGCACGGTCTATCCCGGTGCGACGCTGCTGATCTGCGTGATGGCGGCGACCGGATTCTTGTCGGGCCTCATCATGCCGTCGCGCGACATGATGGTGCGCGCCGCCGCCCCGCCGGGCGCTTCGGGGCGGGTGTTCGGCATCGTGACGACGGGCTTCAACATCGGCGGCACCATCGGGCCGATGCTCGCCGGCTGGATCATGGACAAGGGCGCGCCGCGCTGGGTGTTCTACAGTTCGGTGGTGTTCATGGTGATGACGGTGCTGCTCGCGCTGGCCGGCGATCTGCGGGCGCGGCGGGCCGGGCGAGTGGCGAGCGCCAGGGTGTCGGCGGCGTGACGGTGCGATGACGGCAGCGGCTTGCGCCTCCCGATCATTGCAAGCGCATCGGTTCCCTGATTAGGTGTCCGCAACGTTCGGCCGAGGCGTCCGCCCGGCGGCACAACGCATCGACAACAGGCGCCGGGGGAACATGACATGGCGCGCACCACGCAATCCTGGGCATCGCATCCGGGGCGAGCGCCCAGGACGTCCGCAGCGCCGTCAAGTATCAAGTATGGCGACATGAGTGACGTGACGCAGAACACATGCTGAACCGCGCAGCCAGCAACGGCAGCGACTACGCGCAGACCCGCTGCTACCCCTAACCCGCAGATCAACACGGGCAACGCCGCGCACCTGCATCCCGCCTAGATCTTCCGACGTCACGGAATCGCTCGAAACCACCTCGATCGTGGTGAACGGCACGATGTTACGTGAGCACCGCGTTCGACCACTTGTATGCTTGCGACGTGCGCACCGGTCGGCGATGTCTCAACACAGGAACCCCTTCCTAGACACTCCAGGCTTTGCTGTATGTCTCGGGTTCGTGACCGCCGTCTAGTTGTGGTTGGGGCGAAAGGAGACCTAAGCGTTTCCTCGAATGAGAGCCGAAATATTACCAACTCTCACGTAGGATGACCCGGTCTCTTTCGGGGAGTCCCCACGCTTTACGACGACGTGAGCCGTCCAATTCCCCGACTTATCGGGGGCTTTGGATACTGACGTGGAGACGCTTGGCGTCTTCTTGGAGTCGGCTTCATAATTTGGGACTCGGTCTGTCAAGTGAGCCACCTATTACCGCAACGGCTATATTGCCTCCCTTGCGATAAAAGTCAACATTAAGATTCCATGGTTAACCGACTGTGTTAATTAAGCTTCTGCGTTTAATCGAGTCGAGATAGGAGAACAGGACATACAGGCTATCAGCGAATGCTCCTCCGACTTCCGCCGCGTGCGGTAGTC
>JBDTFI010000554.1:0-4094 GCA_039938035.1 Acetobacteraceae bacterium
CGACGGGCTCTGGCGGATAAGTGGGCTTGCCTTGGACCCCAAGCACTCAGTGGCCGCGGTTTTTGCGCAAGACCGATGTGCAGCGGTTCCGGCCGTTAGCCATCGGGCGGCGAACTCACGCTGACTGCATCAAGCTGTCGCTGAGCCCTGCGGGTGGGGGCGCCGAGAAGGACCGCTGTATGAGGTACAGCGGCCGTCGGCCTCGCCTGAAGTTCATCAGCGCCGCTCCACTGACCGCTTCACTTCGGCTTGAACTTGCGGTTCCGACCCAAAGCGGGTACACGTTCGTCGAGTTGAAGAACCTTGAAGCGGACCTTCCGGTGTGTCGCCGCGGCGTTGGTGCCGTCGCCTTGAACCGCGGTTAGTAGTTCCTGCGGGGTCTCTTGCTCATGATCTCCCTGCTTTCTCGGCTCTCAGCCCGGGTTACTGATGCAGAGTTTCCGCTTATCGCAGCGTTCTGATGCTGGTGCAGCCTCTTCGCGCAAAGCCGATGAAACGTCTCAATCGGCGAGTCGTGCCTGATGTCAATATGGAAAACGAGGAGCCGTACTTGAGCCGATTTCCTAGAGCAACGAGCCGACGTGGTACTACATTGGGGCTGTCAATCGCACAGGCTGGAGACAAACCATGCACCCCATCCGTCTCGCTTCTGCTCGGCGTCGCGCGCAGACCCTTTTTGGCGCCCTGTAAATGTCATTGCTCGCCGCGAGCAGCAGTGCAACTGGAGACAGACATGACTAACCATTCCAATCGCCCGACAAAGACGGTCTGGGCGCTCAGCGCCTTGGCCAGTGTCGCGGGGCTCAGCGCCTGCGGCGGCGGCAGCGACGACCCGCTCCCCGCGCCTGTCCAACCTGCAGCAGTCGCGTGCGCCGACCTCGCTACCTACAAGGTGGCCTCGGTCAACACCATTATTGCTTCTGCCGAGCCTGTCAATGCGTCTGCGTCGGCGCCCTTCACCAGTCCGAACGGCGGTGGCGGATCGGCCACGGTGACGCAACCCTTCTGCCGCGTGACCGGCTCGGTGCAGCCCTCGGCATCATCAGACATTCGCTTCGAGCTATGGCTGCCGCCCGCGGTTACCTGGAACGAGAAGTTCGCCGGCACTGCATCCGGTGGCTCGAATGGCTACATCTCTTACGGCACGGTCAACCTGCATCTGTCGATGGGCTATGCCAGCGTCGGGCACGACAATGGCCACCGCGCGAGCGACGCCAACTTCGCGCTCAACGCCGATCGCAAGATCGACTTCGCCTACCGCGCCCAGCACGTCGTGACCCAGGTCGGTAAGGAGCTGACGCAGGCGTTCTATGCAGCCGCGCCCAAGCACGCCTACTACAACGGCTGCTCGCAAGGCGGACACCACGGCATCATGGAGATGAACCGCTATCCGGGCGACTATGACGGCATCATCGCCGGCGCCCCCGCCAGCGACTGGACCGGCACACTGGCAGCCGAAGCCAATGCGGCGCTGGCGCAGTGGGGCACGGTCGGCGCCGGCATCCCAAAGACGCTGCAGGTCGAAGTCAGGCGCAAGGTGATCGAGACCTGCGACGGTAAGCCCGGTATCGACCCACTGCTCGATGGTGTGCTTGACGACCCGCGCCAGTGCCACTTCGATCCGGCTGTGATGCAGTGCGGCATGCCCACCGCCGACCCGAGCCTCTGCCTGAGCGCGCCACAAGTACAGGCGCTTCGGCTGGCGCTCGACGGCCGGCGCAAGAGCACCGGCGAGTCGGTGGCGCTCGGCTACGAGCCGGATGCGATCGGCGGGATCTTCTTCCCCACCGATCTCACCTCCCCCGCAAATCCGCAAGGCAGTTGGTCAAACCACTGGCGATACGCCGTGTTCGAAAACCCTGCCTACGACTTCACGACCTTCAATTGGGACAAAGATGTCGATTTCGCGCGCGGCAAGGAAGGCCCGACCTACGACACGGTGACCGGCGACTTCTCGGCCTTTGCCGATCGCGGCGGTAAGTTTCTGATGTACCACGGCTGGGCCGATTCACTTATCACCCCCGCGCTTACTCTCGACACTTGGAGCCGCATGCGTGCGCAAATGGGAACTGCCAAAGTCACCTCGTTCGCACGCCTCTACATGGTGCCGGGAATGGACCATTGCGGCGGCGGCACGGGCACATCGAACTTTCAATTGCTGACGGCATTGTCGAACTGGGTCGAGAAGGGCATTCCGCCCGATGGCACGTCGCCCGCCGACACGACAATCGCATCCCGCGCTGCCAACGCAGGTGCAGGCGTCGTCGCAAGGACGCGGCCGCTTTGCCCTTATCCGGAGGCGGCGCGTTATATCGGCAGTGGCGACATCAACGACGCTGCCAACTTCATTTGCGCAAATTGAGGGGGGAAGCACCGGCTCAGCCGCACCTGATTTGGTCCGGCGAATAACGGTTTAGGGTTGACGGCGGCCAGCCGCGTCGCTGATCCGCAAGCCAGATTGCTATCGTTTGATCTGGACCGTGAAGCAGCCGTCGTTCGTGGGTACCCGCAAATGGCCGGCAGCAGCCACCCCCCGCTGATGTAGAACGACGGCCGCTAGTCCATGAAGCGTCTCAACACCGACGATTCCTTGCCAAGTGGGGTCGTCAGCCCTCCATCTGCAAAAGGATGGTGCGCTCGAGGCCCGCGTACCGATGGACCAGTGCCTCGCGATACGCGGCGTCGGCCATCATCGCGAGGAAGTGCTGCCGGCTTGGGTAGCGGACCAAGAGGCACTTGTCCCAGTCCTGGCTGGCATCGCCGATGAAGGTTCTGTCGATCTTCCCTTCCCACACCACCTCAGCACGGCTCACGTCGCCCACGGTTTCCACGAATGCCGTCTGGTATCTGCGGTAAGCCTCGGCACCCGAACACGGCGGATGGGGAGATCCTGCGGGATAGTTCGCTTGCTCGCGGAACTTCAGAAGATTGAGCATCACCACCGGGCCGTCGCGGCCGGCATCACGCAATGCGCGCACTTGATCGGCCGTGGGATCGATGGACGGATCGAAATTGGCGGGGCGGGAGGTCATGGTTTGGACGCTAACTACTGCCGCGCGGAGCATGCGCGAATCGCATTGTCGGGGTGCGGGCAGGATTGCAGCGATGCCTGTCAGCCGGCCAGAAAAGCCGTTCATCTGGACGGCCACCGCCGCTGACATCCTCGCCAAAGTCACACGCGCAAAGGCTGCATCCATCACCGTTGGCAGCCCGTGCGGAAGTGGCTCGTGCCATCGGGTATGAACCAGCCCTCGATGACCTTGGTGCTCCGGCCGGCAGCCCGCGGAAACGATCTCGAAAGTCGATTGCGCATCGGAACCAACCCGCTCGACAACACCTCGACGCGGCGGCTCCGCTCGGCACAGCAAGGTCGCGTGACCAAATCGCCATAGACATCGCAGCTTCGATCACCATCACCGCACATGCCGCGGTTTCCTCCCTCGAGGTTTGTCCAACACCTGCCCTCAGGTCGGCGTTGTCGCGCGCCCCTGTCTTGTTCGCCGGGCAGGTGTCGGACAAACCTAAACAGAAGTGGGCCTTTCGCCCCGCGAATCTAGAGACCGCATCTGGCCTGGAGTAGTCCGACCCTCCGCCCGCGCGCCGGCGAAATGAAGTTCAAGCGGGCCCCACGGGCAGAAAGTGTGGAATGGCGGCCGAGTCGATGACCACTTTGACTTTGCAAACGATCGGAACCATTCGACGTGCAGGCACGCGGGCACGCGTGCACGGTACTGCCGTTGAAGATCTCGTCCGCGGGTTGCTCGGATCGATGACGACCGTGCCGATACCGGGATGCGCCAGCCGGCGCGAGGGAGGCGCCGCGGACGAATCAGTCCTTGTACGAAGTAGAGAGCATCGTCGGCCCTGACCTCAGGGACGGCGTATCGTCGGTGCCGCCACGCCTTCGATCGTCACGTTGAGGCAGGCTGGCAGCCTGCTTTGGAGTCCTCGCTGCGCCGCTGGAAACACCTCGCCCGGCGCGGAGACGAGTTCGCCGTGTCCTCCGAAGCCCGCAGCGACGAGGTCGTAACGAGTCGGCAACAGCTCGCAACCTATCAGCCGCTGCACACCGTATTCGCGTAGCTGGATCTGAT
>JBDTFI010000555.1:0-4160 GCA_039938035.1 Acetobacteraceae bacterium
CCATTGCGCCATGGCGGGGGAGGCGCCGTCGGCGCTGGGCAGGCGGGTCAAGGCCATCGTCAGGCGGTTCCAATCCGAGCGGAGCGGCGCTTATAGCCCGGAACGCAGCCTCTCGCGCAGCAGCAGCCCGAGGATCGGCGGGTCGTCGCGCAGATAACGCCGGATGAGCCGGCGCGGGTCGCTGGCCAGGCGGTGGAGCCATTCGAGTCGGGCGCGTTGCATCCAGCCCGGCGCGCGCCGGGCCGCACCAGCGAGAAAGTCAAGGGACGCGCCGATGCACAATCCCGTCCCGGTGGCGCTTTTCTCGGCCTGGATGGCGGCGGCGAGCCGCTCCTGACGGGGGGAGCCGACGGCGAGGAAGATCAGCCGGGCGGGGTGGTCGAGCACAAAGCGCACGGCGGCGCGGAACGCCACCGGGTCCTGCTCGAAGCCCGACGGCGGGTCGTAATGGGCAGGAGAGGCGAGGTCGCAGCGGGCGCGCAGGGCCGGCAAGTGCTCGGGACGCAGGCCGATGATGGTGATGCGCTCGCCTGCCGGCAGACCGGCCAGCAGGCAACGGGTGAGATCGCTGCCGGTGACGACGGGCGGGGCCGGCAGGCCGAGGACGCGGGCGATGGCCGCGACCACGCGGGAGTCGAGCAGGCGAAGCGCGGCCGCTCGGTAGATCGTGCCAAGAGGAGGGTTGCGGGTGAGGCGGACGAGATGGTCGGCGTTCGGTGTCACGACAAAGCCGAACGGAGAGCCGGGCGGGCGATTGGCGATCCAGGCCGTCGCGCCCTCGAGCGTGAGGTCGGCCATATCGAGGCCGAGCAGGCTGATCGTGCCCGGCTTGGTCACAGTGCGAGCCGAACGGTCAGCAACCCGATCGAGCGGGTAAAGCTACCGGCGAGCCCGGTCGTCGGGGCGCCCGTCCCGCGCGTGTCGGCGGCATCGTAGGTGGCGATCACGCGGACACGCCGGTTGACGAGCCAGGTCGCCCCGACGCCGAAGCGCACCGCCGTCTGGTCGCCGCCGCCGCCCAGGAGGTCGGCACGCTGCACCCCGGTGGAGGCTTGCAGCAGCACGTCGCGGCGCCATTCGTAGTCGATGGTGAGCTTCGCGCCGGTGTACACGAAGCCGGCGACGCCCTCCTGCGCGGCATCTTCCATGCCGCGGGCGAGCGTCGCGGTGACGGTGGTCATCCCGCCGGGGGTGAAGATCGCGTCGGCTTCGGCGACGACCGCGCCATGCGCGTGGTAGACGGGGCTTGCGAACGCGCGGTGCTCATAGCCGGCGAGGAGCCGGTAGTGCCAGAGCCCGTCGGTCGCGTCGTCGATCCCGGCAAGCATGGAAAGCGACGTCGAATCAGGCGCCGCGGCGCCTTGGGTCATCGCGATGTAGGCCTGTTCAGCACCGCGAACGGCGAGGACGATGCTGCGCCGCGGCGCAACATCGTACCGGAAGGTGATCCCTTCCTGCGCCACGTTCCGATCGCGATAGGTCTGGCTGGCGGGAGCACCCAGGATCGACGCGGCTCCGAAGCGCCAGCTCGCCACATCGAAACTGGGTTCGATGGCGAACCGCTCGAGCGAGGTGGCATAGGCGGCGCGCAGCTCGTTCACCTGATACGCGATGGGCTGATCGGTCGGCAGCGCATCGAGGTCGCCTTGCGCCTGATGCAGCGACAGATGCGCCGCGCCGAGCGTCAGATGATCCTGGCCCACCGCCAGCGTCGTCCCGCCGCCGACGGTCCAGTTTGTCTGGTTCTGGCCCGCCAGGTTCGGATAGCGCGTGTCGTCGAGACGGACATAGAGACCGGCCGGGTCGCGGGGATTCGTGGATTCGACGAGAATCGACGGGGACGTGCGGACGAGCCAGCTGCCTTTCCCGGAAGGCTGGCCGAGCACGTTGCTGTCGAGGCCCAGGGATTCCTCGATCTGGGGACGAACGATCACGCCGCCGAGCCGGGTGCCGAGGCTGTCGAACGCGGGACGGGCGCGTGTCTGCACGGCCACGCCGGGATCGGTCCCGTATCCGGGGACGGCCGGCGGAAAGACGTCCGGAAGCAACTGTGCCCGCGCCGGCGTGGAGAGCATGACAATGAGAAGGGCGGCTGCGAGGACGAGGATATTCCTCGGTTCCTCGCATCCCGGAGCGGATGCGCACGGGCGCTTTTTTGCGTCCATGCCGGCATATCAGGGCAGGCGGGTTAAGAAACCGCTTACGCGGTTCGCCTCATCAGGGCTCCCCGCGCTCGTCGAGATCGTGCAGCATCACCATCACCCCGCGGCGCAGGCGGAGGATGCCACCACGGATCTGGCCCTCGTCGCAAAGGTGCCGGCCCTCCACCCCCATCCCGAGCACCTCATCTTCCGGCGGCCGGGGGGCGATGCGGACCAGTTCGGTCAGCTTGTCTGACAGTTGCCGGCAATAGGCCGCGGTGTCGGTGGTGATGATCGCCGGCGGGGGCTGGCCGATCCCCGGCACGGCGGTGATCACCGCAAGTCCGACCCCCGCTGTCAGACCGGCAAAACCTGTGGCACGGGCAAGCGGCGACATGGCACGATTGATAGCGCGGTGGCTGTTCGGGCCGGGTGGTGAGTGGGTGACATCGGCGTTAGGTGGATGCCGGCTTCTGGAGAGAAGCCGCTATGTGCAAGCGGGCGATCAGTCCGGGATTGGCGTCATCCAACGTCAGGCTGCCGCCATGCAGTTGCGCCACCGCCTGCACCAGTGCGAGGCCGAGACCCGAACCCGGGGTGCTACGGGCGCTCTCGCCGCGGAAGAATCGTTCGGTCGCGCGCGCGCGATCTTCAGCGGGAATGCCCGCGCCCTGGTCGGCGACCGTGATCCGCACGCCATTTCCTGCCGGCTCGGCGGTCAAGCGGACCGTGCCTCCGGCGGGTGAGAATTTGACCGCGTTGTCCACAAGGTTCGCCACCGCCTGCTGGATCAACTCCGGGTCGCCATGGGCGGGCAGGCGCTCGGGGACCTCCATCACCAGCCGGACGCCCTTCTCTTCGGCGACCACGTCATACAATTCGGCCACGTCGGCAAGAAGATGCGCGACGTCGATGGCGGCGAAAGCGGAGCGGCGGGAGCCGGCCTCGATCTCGGAGATGCGAAGCAGGCCCTTGAAGATGGCGACGATGCCGTCGAGGTCGACGATCGCCCGCTCGATCGCCGCGTGCAGTTCCTCGGGAGCTTGCGCGTGCGCCGCCGCCTCCTCCAGCCGGCCGCGTGCCCGGGTGATCGGGGTCCGCAGATCATGGGCGATGGCGTTGGAGACCTGCCGCACGCCGTCCATCAGACGGGCGATGCGGTCCAGCATGTCGTTGATGGTGGCCGCGAGTTGATCGAACTCGTCGCCGCGCCCGGACAGACGCACGCGTCGGGCGAGATCGCCCGCGGCGATGGCGGAGGCGGTCGCGGAGACATTGGCGAGCGCGCGGCGAAACAGGCCGCGGACCACGAAGCCTCCCACCGCCGCGAGGCCGACCACGACGATCATGGCCCACAGCAGCGCGTCGGTGAGCAGATGGCGAAGCTGCGCGCGGTTCTGCACGTCGCGGCCCACCAGCAGGTGGTAATCGCCGGTCAGATCGTAGCGATGCACATGGGCGAGCGAGCGGATTCCCGCGCGCTGCACAGGAAGCTCGTACCAGCCGTCCGTGCGCCGCACGATGGCCGGCCAGGTGCCGAGGTTGCCGGCGATGCGGTGCATGTCGGGCCCGGTCAGGAGATAGATCGCGTTGTCGTCCACGTCCTGCGCGAGCCGATCCTCGATAGTCAGGATGAGCGCGGCGATCCCTCCCTGATGGTAGCGTTCGGCCAATGCCTGGGCGTCGGCGCGGACCGCCGCTTCGGTCTGGCGATCGAGCAGCCCGGCGGTGGCCCACCAGAGGAAAAGGGCGAGCGCCATCGCGCTGATCGCGAGGAGGACCGCGTAGACGACAGCGAAGCGAAGCGCGGCCGAGCGGAGCACGCTGGGGTGGCGGCGTCGCGGCGGTTCCGTCCGGCCGGCCGCCGAGGCTGGCTCTTGAGCCGAATTTGGCACGCCCGAAACGCCGGCCGGCAGCGAGGCCGACCGGCGAAAAAGCAATGACAACCGCGCCGCCTCAGCCGTTCTCGGCGCGCAGCATGTAACCGGCGTTGCGGACCGTATGGATCAGCGGCGTCGG